>NZ_JBKFAX010000012.1:0-223414 GCF_053345865.1 Mycobacterium sp. C31M
CACCAAGGCTCAACGGCTGCTGCTCTACAACCGTGACCGCGGCTGTACCCGGCCGGGCTGCACCCGCTGTGCCAACCTCACCCAGGCTCATCACGCCGACCCCAGCTGGGCCCACGGCGGCTACACCGATGCCCCGACCCTGGCCCTGGGTTGCGGACCGGACAACCTGCTGGCCGAACTGGGCTGGACCACCAAGATCGACCCCACCACCGGCCGCACCCACTGGTACCCACCACCGCTCATGGACACCGGACAAGACACCATCAACCACCACTTCCACCCCGAAGAACTCCTCGGGAAATTCGCTGACGGACAAGAAGAACCACCCGAGCCGGACGACCACTCGAATCACCCACCGAACGAGTAGGTGACCGCAGATCAGAGCGGCAACAGGTCCGGCTCGACCGGTAGCAGCGTCCGGTTGCCGGTGCGGAATGTCTCGACCGGAGCGACCGCGCGATCCAGACCCGCCGCCGCCAATGCCTGAGCCTTGAAAACCCGTGCCGCATCGCTGAGTACATGCTGCACCGGCATGATCACGCGAGCGCCGCTGCCGAATCCCGGAGTGGGGCCATCACCCCACAGGGTCACCTCGGCCTGGCCGCGGCGGAGTGCGGCGGCGAGGTCGGCACGCCCGGTGGCGTCATCGGCCAGCGCCGCCACCGAGGCAGCCATCGCGATCGGCATGCCGTCACCGTCGTCGCTGCGATCGCGCGCCGCGATACCGAGAACGCGCAGTGGCCGCAAATCACCCGGCCGGCGCACCGTCACCCGGACGTCCCAGCCGATCGCCACCCGGTCGTACAACCAGCCGCCGGCCGATCGCACGATATCGGCGACATCCACCCCGAGGACATCGAGCCGATAGGAGATGGCCTCGGTGGAGACTGTCCGCATCGTGACACTGCCGGTCATCGCACACCCATCCCGCCAGTATGCCATCCCGTAAGCTTTACGGTATCGTTCCCCCAACCTCTTCGAAATGCCTGCGGATCCCGGCCAGGAGCTCGGTGTGCGCGGCGACCGCCTGGCGCACGGTGACACCCAGCAGCGGTGCCGGTGCGCTGATGCTCACCTCCTCGGTGAGCCGGGTGCCGTCTGCGACGGCGTCGAAGGACACCGTGGCGCGTAGCAGCACACGCGGGAACTGGCGGGCCTCGGTCCGGACGTCACCGTCGACCGAAACCCGCAGCGTGGCAACATAGCTGATCGGTAATACCAAGGGGCCCATCGGTATCCGATCGCGGACGCGGTAGCGGGCCAGGTAGCCGTCACCGTCGACGGTGCGGGCGATGCGCTCGACGGCTACCACCAGCGGGTGCAACGTCGCGATGTTGTCGAGGTCGACGTAGAAGGCCCGCACCGCGGCGGGTGCGGCCGGGATCTGCGCACTGACGCTGCGGTCGATGCTCACCCGAGGGTGGCCGACAGGTAGGTGATATCGCCGAGCGAGGACAGCACCTCGGTCGACGGCGGCAAACCGTAGTCGCCGAACAGTTCCGAGCTGGTGCGCAGCGCGGTGGTCCAACCACGACCGGCGAGGAAGGTCGCCGCTTCGGTGCGTTCGCCGGCGTAGAACAACTCGGCGACGTCGACATCGTCGCCGAGGTCGATCCCCTTGTCCTGCCACTGGGTGCGCATGGTCCGCATCCGTTCACTGATCTTCTGGAGATCCTCGTCGCTCACCGTGGCGGTGTTCTCGGTAGCGATCCGGCTGCCCGGCGCACTGAGTTCGGTGATGTTGTCCAGCAACCGATCCTGCGCCTGCGGCGGCAGGTAGATCAGCAGTCCCTCGGCCAGCCATACGGTGGGCTGCGCGGGATCGAAACCGCCGGCACGCAATGCGGCGGGCCAGTCGTCGCGCAGGTCGACACCGATCGGGCGGTGGGTGGTGCCGGGTGTCGCACCGAGATCGGCGAGGGTGCGGGTCTTGAATTCGACGACCTGCGACTGATCCAGCTCGTACACGACGGCATCCGCGGGCCAGCGCAGCCGGTAGGCGCGGGCATCCAGTCCAGAGGCCAGGATGACGACCTGACGGATACCGGCGTCGAGCGCTGCACGTACGAACTCGTCGAAGAACCGGGTCCGCGCCGCGATCCCGTCGGCCATCCGGAGCGACTCGACCGGGACCTGATCGCCGAATCCACCTCGGGCACAGCGGGTATAGACATCCACCCCGACCGCGGAGACCAGCGGCTCGGCATACGGGTCGCTGACCCCGGCGGTATTGGCTCTGGTCGCGATCGCTCGCTGCATGGCCACCACCGTTGCCGTCACGCCCACACTCGTTGCCAGATCCCAGGTGTCATTGTCCACACGTCCCATAGTTAGACAGACTACGCTTCTGTCCGGATGCGCGCCGTCAGGCCTCGGGCGGTCCGACGCTCGACATCACCAATCGCAGGAACGTGCCGTAGAGATCCTCGCCGTCCAGATGACTCGCCAAGGTGATCCCGTCGTTGGTCGCCAGGATCACCCGGGCCAGCGACTCGGCCGGCACCACCAGTGAGCCACCCAGTCGCGCAACACCTTTGGTGATGTAGTCGGACAACGACCGGATGGTCTCCAGCCGTTGTGCGGCCACCCGGTCGCGCGCCTCGGGATTGCGGATCAGAAACAGGGTGAATTCGTAATTCAGGGCGGCGGCCCGCTGCGCATCCGCGCCGGACAGCACCCGCCAGCGGTCCGCGAAGCCGGCGACATCGATATCGGAGAATGTGTCGAACGACTCCATGACATCAGCGAAGCCGTCCAGGAAGCGCTGACGGTGCCGTTCGATGACCGCGAGGAAGAGTTCGTCCTTGCCGCCGAACTGCGCGTAGATCGCGCCGCGGGTGTAGCCGGCCGCGTCGGCGATCTCCTCCAACGACCCGGCATACCCGCGGCTCGCGAAGATCGTCTCGGCGGCATCGAGCAGCACGGTACGGGTCTGCTCCATCCGCCGTGCCCTGGTCCATCGCTCTGCCACCAGGCCATTCTTGCAAACAATCTACTCAGATACGATCTTGTATCTGAAAAACATCTCTGTATCATCGTGACTGCCGTCACAGCCCTGACGGTCACCTTTTGATGAAGGGCAGCAGATGTCTGTCGATTCCGCACAATCCGCGCGACCCGGCGACTGGGTCGACACCGAGGGCTTGAGCCCCGACGATGCGAGCGCACTGTTCCGCATGCAGATCCCCACCGACCGCTACGTCTCCCCTGATTTCGTGGCCCGCGAACGCAGGAGTATCTGGATGAAGGTCTGGCAGATCGTCGGACGCGAGGACGACCTGACCAAAGCCGGCGCCTTCACCGAGTACCGCATCTTCGACCAGTCCTATGTGGTCATACGGGGCAACGACGGCCGGCTACGCGGATTCGTCAATGCCTGTCGGCACCGCGGCAACCCACTGTTCAGCGGACAGGGCCAGGCCAAACCACGCATCGTCTGCCAGTACCACCTGTGGTCCTACGACCAGCAGGGCGCGTTGCGCGGCTGCACCAAACCCGAGATCGAGAAGGACGACTACGGCCTACACGAGGTACCGGTGGACACCTTCGCCGGCTTCGTCTTCCTCAACCCCGACCCGGACGCGGCCCCGCTGCGGGAGTTCCTCGGTGAGGAGGTCGTCCGCATCCTGGAGCCGTACCACCTCGACCAGATGACGACCGTGCTCGACGTCCGGGAAGCGTTGGACTGCAACTGGAAAGTGGTCATGGACGCCTTCGAGGAGGGCTATCACGTCTCCGGCATCCACCCGCAACTGCTGCGGGTGCTGGTGATCGACCCGACCAAGACCAAGTACCGGTTCCTCGACAGACACAGCGTCGCCGTCGCGCCGTTCGAGATCGCACACGTCGACGGAATGGGCCCGGACAAGCAGGTCGAGGGCATCATGGAACTGCCCGAGACCTTCCCCGGTGTGGTGCGCGTCTTGCCCCGGTTCACCGAACTGGTCGACGAACACCGCGGCGCGGACGGCGCCCTGTCCTTTCCTGACGGTGTCACCGGGCGCACCCTGCTGCAGCAGGCCACCCGCGACACGTTGTCCCGCGACGGTCTGGACGTCGAAGGACTGACCGACGCGCAGATGAGTGACAACCACGGCTGGGTGCTGTTCCCCAACTTCTTCATGACCATCCGGGCCGGCGAGGCGACCGTCATCATGGCCACCCCGCACCCTGACGGCGACCCCAACCGCTGCATCTGGCACATCACCAGCTTCATGTGGCTACCCGAGGAACACCGCACCGCCTTCACCGCCGAACCCGTCGATGTCACCGAACCCGGCAGCTTCAAGTATTTCGAAGCCCTGCAACAGGATTACGAACAGATGCCGCGTCAGCAACGTGGCCTGCGCAACGCCGCGCTCGAGCATATGGCCTTGGTCAACGAAGAGGTGGTCATCGCGCACTATCACTCCGTGATCGACCGTTACCTGGCGGCCGTCTGATGACCGGGCTCACCGAGGTCGTCGGGGCGCACACCGGCCGGCGCCGCACAGTACTGGAGTACGCCGAGACCACCGGGCGACTCGTGACGGCGGCCAAGCTGCCCGGCTTCACCGCCGAAAGCTGGTCACCGCTGGCCGAATTGGTCGACACCGCCGAGTTCACCCGCGTCGGCGCGTTCAAGGAGCAGATGGACTGGGACGGTTACGTCACTTTTCTCACCGGGTGGGCGACCACCTCGGAGTGGGAGTGCACCTTCAAACGCATCACCGAGGTCGACGGCGTGGTCTTTCTCGAGCTCGAAGAGCGCAGCACGGTGGGCGATTTCCGTAGCGTGGTCAACTCGCTGTCGGTGTACGAGTTCAGCGACGACGGGCGCATCCGACACCTGGATCTGTACCTGCAGATGGAACTGCCCGGGTGAACCACGGCGACCGGATGCTGCCACTGCCGGCCGACCGGTGGGGTGACCCCGAATACGCAGCGTTCGGGGCACTGCTGGGTATGCCTACGGACAAGGTTCCCCGTGCGGGATCCGGGGATGCCTACGATCCGCTGAACTTTGACGTCGTCGGTCTGCTGGCGCATCACCCCGGGATGGCTCGGGTCTTCCTGCGGTTCAACGGGTTCCTGCTACAAAACGGCGAGCTGCCCGCACGACTGCGCGAGCTGGCCATTCTGCGGGTGGCGCACCGGCACCGTTCGGCCTTCGAATGGGGCCAGCACGTGCGCATGGGTGCTGCGGCCGGCATCAACGCGGCCGATATCGCCGCACTGGCCGTCGGCAACAACGGCTTCGACGGACTCGACCGGGCGGTGTTGGCCGCCACCGATGAACTGATCGAGCACGGGCGGGCACGCTGGTCGACCTGGCAGGCGTTGGTCGACGGTCTCGGCGAGCACGCCGCCATGGAACTCATCTTCGTCGTCGGCACCTACACGATGACAGCAATGGCCTTTGGCACCTGGGGATTACAACCACAGCCCGGCAGTGCCGCACTACCAGAGGAGGAAACGCAGTGAAACTCGAAGACCGCATCGCCAAACACCGCCGGATGGCCGAGAGCTACCGCGACAAGTACGTCCTGCAGAAGGTCGCCGAGGGCGAATCCTATGACGAATGGGAATTCACCGAGGACGCCGTGTACACCTCACCGTATTTTGTGGCAGAGCAGGAACTGGTGCTCAAGGACGTCGCCACACACTGGGATACCGCGGCGACGGTCGAGGCCAAGGCGTACGGCATCACGTTCCCGGACTGGAAGCCGGTGGACTACAAGGTGTGGCCGGCCGAGAACGGATTCGTGATGCGCTACCGCTGGCAGGGCACCAATGTGCACACCGGCGAGGTGATGGGGTTCTACTCGATCAGCTTCGTCGACACCAACGAGGAGGGGCAGATCATCCACTGGTCGACCTACGTCAACGACGAGGAATATGGCCCGTTCCTCGAAGCCGCCATCGGGGCGCGCGGACCGTTCCGCGGCGATGACTACATGCAGGCGTTGGCCAAGCATTTTGCGAAGCACGGTCTGAGCTTCTGACTTCTGTCCACCGGTCGGCGGACAGTCGTTTCATGGCCTGTGCCGATCGCCGGGTGGCTTGCATCCCGAGGTGCTAGGTTCGCCCCGTCACCATCGGATCGGGGGTCCCACCATGGCATCTCAAGAACACGACTGGTCCAAGCCGGCGGCACTGGCCATCCCGCCGGACGGCTACTTCGTCGAGGAGCGTGGCCGCTACGGCCCGGTCTTCCCGCGGACACCGGCCTGCCACGGCTTCTCGATCATCGCGAAGGTGAAAGAGGGTCGCGAGGAGGCGGTGCGGGCGTACGGGAAGACCATCGAGGAGACCATCAAGATCAGCCCTGATGCGCTGGCGCCGCTGCGGCTGCATTACCTGCGGTGGAATTTGTTCGACGTCGGTTCCGGCCTGCATTTCCAGTACATGGGAATTTTCGACACCGATTTCGACAAGTACACCGAGGATGCCGTCCAGCTTTTCAGCGCCACCGGGATCACGACGGTGTTCACCAATCTGGAAGGTTTCCCCGAGGACTGGCGGGAGAACCCGGACGCCTTCATCAAGTTCGTCCGCGACCATCAGGTGCCGAGCTTCCTGGAGTACGGCGAGTACCCGTACGTCACCGCCGACGAGATCAAGAAGGCGCTGCGCCTGAAGGCGGCGTTCTCGGACATGCTCGACCAGATGCAATGACCGAGACCTCGCTGGCCGCACTGCACACCTACCTCGACGCCTTCAATGCCGGAGATGTTCAGGCCATGTCAGCCGCATTCGTCTCCGATGGGTCGATTCTCGACGGAATGGCACCCCATCTGTGGACCGGACCGGATGCGGTCACCGACCGGTACCGCGACGTGATGGCGGAAAGCGCCCACCTGGGCACTTCGGGGTATCACGTGGCGCTCGGCGAGCCACTGCACAACGACACCAAGGTGACAGTGCCTACATCGTCGTACCGGCCACCATGTCCTTTGATCTGAACGGCACCGCAATGACTCAGACCGATGCGGTGTTCACCGTCGCACTGCGCCGACTCACCGGCAGCTGGCGGGTGGCGGCATGGGCGTGGGCCAAGGGCGCCCCCCGCGAGTGAGGGAGCAAACCATGCTCGAGTTGGACGATATCCAACACATCCTGCTGACCCGCACACCTGCCATCACGGGCCGCTACGAGTTCCTGACCTTCGACACTGCCGCCGGTGGCCGGGCCTGGCTGGCCGAACTGCTCGACAAGACCCAGTCCGCGACACAGGCCGTCGCCACCATGGACGAGTCCGACCGGTGGGTGACGCTCGCCTTCACCTGGACAGGGTTGCGGGCCCTCGGGGTACCCGAGGATGCCCTGGCCACCTTCCCCGGCGAGTTCCGCGAGGGCATGGCCGCACGGGCGAGCATTCTCGGTGACACCGGTGGCAACGCCCCCGAGTACTGGGTGGGCGGCCTGGCCGGTGCCGACCTGCACGCCATCGCAATCCTGTTCTCCCGTACCGATGAGCAGTGCGCCAAATCGGTTGCGGCACACGACGATCTGCTCGCCCGCACCGACGGTGTGCACAGCCTGTCGCATCTCGACTTGAATGCCAGCCCGCCGTTCAACTACGCCCACGACCACTTCGGGTTCCGCGACCGGCTGTCCCAGCCGGTGATGAAGGGCTCGGGTGAACAACCGACGCCGGGTTCCGGTGATCCGTTGGAACCGGGCGAGTTCATCCTGGGTTATCCCGACGAGAACGGCCCGGTGACCGATCTGCCACAGCCGCAGGTGCTGTCACGCAACGGCAGCTACCTGGCGTATCGGCGGCTCTACGAGGATGTGGCGCTGTTCCGAAACTATCTGCGGGAGCACGCCGACGACGCCGACGGCGAGGAACTGCTGGCGGCCAAGTTCATGGGACGGTGGCGCAGCGGCGCTCCCCTGGTCCTCGCACCGGACAGGGATGACCCGGAACTGGGCGCAGACCCGATGCGCAACAACGATTTCAACTACAAGGACGACGATCCGTTCGGCTACGCCTGCCCGCTGGGCTCGCACGCGCGCAGGCTGAACCCCCGCGATACCGCGCATTACATGAACCGGCGGCGGATGATCCGGCGCGGCGCCACCTACGGCGAGGCACTGCCGGATGGCGCTCCCGATGACGGCGTCGACCGCGGTATCGCCGCGTTCATCATCTGCGCAGATCTGGTCCGTCAGTTCGAGTTCGCCCAGAACGTGTGGATCAACGACAAGACCTTCCACGAACTGGGCAACGAACACGACCCGATCTGCGGCACCCAGGACGGCACCATGGACTTCACCGTCCCCAAGCGGCCGATCCGCAAGGTGCACAAGGGCATTCCGGCGTTCACCGCACTCAAGGGCGGGGCGTATTTCTTCCTTCCGGGTATCTCAGCCCTGCGGTACCTGACCGAGTTGCCAGACGAGGATCAGCCATGACCGGTGCACGCACCTACAACCAGACCCACATCGCCCGCCCGCACAACGGGCAGCGGCGGATCAGCATCTACTGGTCGTGGAGTTATCCCTGGGAGGCGCAACGCGATCCGGGCGCGATGGAGAATCGCTTCTCGACCATCACCGAGGTGCGCAACGCGCTCTGGCCGGCCTATGAGACACCCGAGTACGACGCCGCCCACTTCCTACAGGGCATCGCCGGCACCCTGGAACTCTTCCACCGTTCGACACTGGCGTTCCAGGATGTCGCGGAGGCCGCCACCGGACATCCGGTCGCAGTGTTCCAGCGCATCGACCAGGCCGGCTACAAGCTGCCCATCGACGAACGCATCCTCGACGACTGCGACACCCTGATGGTCTTCGGACTCGACCACCTGTTGGCGCAGGAGGAGGCGTCGGCGGAGGAGGTCGAGGCGTTGCGACGCTGGTTGACCCGCGAGGGCACCTGCCTGCTGATCGCGCCACACCACGACGTGGGCGATAACGATGACTACGCCCTGAGGCAGGTCGAGTATCTGCACCACGGCGATCCCTTGGTCCCGCGCCAGCAACGCTTCAGCCAGTACACCCGTTCTTTGATCAAGGCGTTGGACGTACCCGTCCACAACAAATGGGGATTGCGACCCGCCGTCGTGCCCGGCACGAAGGACATCGCCGCGTTGAACGCCCGGCCCGACCTCGACGATCTGGGCCTTCTCAGCGGGGTCAGCACGTTCAACTTCCACCCGCACCTGCCGCACTACGCCCTGACCGCGCCCGAGAGCGATGGACTACGTCTACTGGCCCGCCAACCTGTCGATGTGCATCGTCCGCATCCGTTCGTCGACGCGGGTGAGACCGAGTTCAACTGTTTGATCTGGCTGCCACCGGCGCAGCAGCGGGCCGGCGACGTCGTGCTGGTGGACTCCACACATTTCACCACCCTGTTCGGCGGAACCGACAGCCTCAGGATGTTCTGGCACAACCTCGCGACGATGCGTTAAGGAGCCGGGACGGGCGCAGGCACCGGAGCCGGCGGCGGGAACAGTGACGCAATCGCGGCCTGAATCGGGTCGACCGGTGGTGGCGGCGGCAGCTGCGCCGGGGCAGGGCCGGGTGCGGGGCCCACCGCAGTCCCCGCCATCGGGTCGGTCGGCAGGACGACCGGAGCCGCGTGGTCCACCGCGGGAGGCGGCGGCACCTGCTCGGGAACCGCGAGCGGCGGTGCCGGCTCGACAGGGACTGCCGCCGCGACGGGGGCCTCCGGCGTCGCCAGCGGCACAGCTGGATCGGGAATGTGCGGTACGGCCTCCGGGGCCGGCGGCACCTCCTGCGCAACGACCGGTTGCGCCGGTGGCACCCACTCGGCCGTCGGCGCGGGCTGGGTGGCAGTCATCGACGGCGGCGCGGCGGCGGGCTCGGGGGCGGGCGCGGCAGGTACCTCGGGCGCTGCGGCCAGCGGTGCGGCAGCGGCGGGCGCCGGCGCTTCGGCGGGGGCCTCCTGCGGCGTGGACACCGTGGCCCGGTTCGCCAGAGTCGCCGACTCGGGCATTTCGGCACCGCCGAACTGGGAGCCGACCGCGAACAGGGCGATGACCGCCGTGACCGCGGCGGCCCCGGACAGCGTCAGCACCCGCGCACCGACCGGCGGCAGCGACCAGTCCCGGCGTACCCGCGGTTCGCGGACCCGCTCGGCGGGCACCACGTTGGTCAGCACGGCGTGCGCGGCCTCGTACGCCGAGGTCTGTTCGGCATCGGGCCCGCAGTTCGGTGTCCGTTCGTCGGTGTCGTCGGCCTCGCCGGTATCGAAGTCAGTGGACGTGTCGAACAGATCGGCGAGCAGGACACCCGGGTCGACGGCGCAGGCCCCGCCATCGGCGGCGTCGGCCGCCGCGACCGGCCTGACCTGGCGCACCGGCCGCACATCGGCACAGCCGACACCGCGCAACGCGGTCAGCAGTTCAGCGGATCGGTCGTCGAGATCAGTGCTCCAGCACACCCCGATCGTCGCGATGCGGTGGCCACTGGCACCGGCGATGGCGGCTGCGCCGCGCACCGCGGCCAGGCAGCGGGGCACCAGGGATTCGGGGTCACCGATCGCGAATTGGTCATCGTCGATGGGATGTCCGTCGGGCGCGGTGGCGTCGACCAGAACCCAGCCGACACCGGTCGTGGTCACCGACAATCCGAGTACCGTCTTCACCCCTGGACCCAACTCCCGTCTCAACTTCTGCCGCACCGCGTGCGAGTGGCGACGAGCCTAGTTTGCTCGTTCCGACTCGGCATCTCGGCGAAAACGCTGTTTCCGGTTTCCGTGATCGATATCGGTGCTGTCCCCGACAGTGTTACCAGCCACAACGGCTTTGATGTACTGCTACAAAATTCACCGAGAGTTCATGATCACCGGCGCGTCGAAGTCGTAGGGCTCACACCTGGGCGGCGTGATCGACGGCGACGGCAGTAAACCGCGCCCGCAAACCGTCGATGAACGAGGTCAGAGCCAGTTCGAAGCTTGCCGAGTCGATCTCGTCGGCCTTCGCGGGTAACCGGTGCGCCTGCTTCATGTGCGGGTATCGGTCCCGGTAGACCTGGACATCGTCGACGAATCCGCGGGAGAACGACCCGATCGTGGAGCCGAGGACCAGTGAGCGGGTCGCGGCGCCGATCAGCGTCGCATCGCGGGGCCCCCAACCGGCCCGCACCAGCCCGCCGTGCACGGCGTTGGCGATGCGCAGGCTCTCATCCCGGTGGCCCGGCCCCTCGGCCAGGAAAGGCACCAGGTTGGGGTGCGCGGCCAGCGCGGCGCGATAGGACCTCGCCCAGTCGGCGAGCGCCAGGCTCCAGTCCTCGTCGGCGTCGAACGCCGAGGTGTTGACGACGCTGACGACCAGGCTGGCGATCTCGTCGAGGACCTCGGTCTTGGTCGGGTAGTGCTTGTACAGTGACGCCGCCTTGACCCCCAGGTCGGCCGCGAGGTTGCGCATCGACAGCGACTCCAGCCCGCCGCGGTCGATGATGTCCAGCGCGGTGTCACGGATGCGTTCGCGACTCAGAATGCGTGGCCTGCCCACTGTCACACCCCTGTCTTTGCCTTGGTGAACGATGTTAGCTTATAGTGGCGCTCGGAGCTAACACCGTTCACCGAGAAGGAGAGGCCCGCCGATGCGCCGCGATGTCTACACCGAGGAACACGAAGATTTCCGCGCCATGATCCGTGCGTTCATCGAGTCCGAGGTGGTCCCGGTCTACGACAAGTGGTTCGAGGACGGCATCGCACCCCGCGACTTCTATTACAAGCTCGGCGAACTCGGCCTCTTCGGCATCGAGATCCCCACCGAGTACGGCGGATCCGGCCTGGACTCGTACAAATTCCAGGCCGTCATCACCGAGGAATGCTCGCGGGCCGCCGTGTCATTCGGTGGATCCAGCGTGCACATCGGGTTGTGCCTGCCCTACCTCAGGGCACTGGCCACCGAGGAGCAGAAGCAGCGCTGGTTCCCCGGCATGATGTCCGGCGAGACGATGTTCGCGATCGCCATGACCGAACCCGGCACCGGATCGGATCTGGCCGGGATGCGCACCACCGCAAAGCCTTCCGGTGACGGGACGCACTACGTGCTGAACGGCTCCAAGACCTTCATCACCGGTGGTGTGCACGCCGACCGGGTGATCGTCTGCGCCCGCACCGCCGCCCCGCGCGAGGATGACCGCCGCTTCGGCATCTCGCTGCTGGTCGTGGACACCAAGTCGGCCGGCTACACGGTCGGCCGCAAGCTCGACAAGCTCGGGCTGCGCACCTCCGACACCGCCGAACTCAACTTCACCGATGTCGTCGTGCCCGCCGAGGATGTGCTCGGCGAGGTCAACATGGGCTTCTCCTACCTGGGCCAGAACCTGCCGCGCGAGCGACTGGCCATCGCGGTCGGCTCCTACGCGCAGGCCTCCGCGGCCGTCCGGTTCGCCGCGCAGTACACCAAGGACCGCACCGTGTTCGGCAAGCCCGTCGCGGCGTTCCAGAACACCAAGTTCGAACTCGCCTCCTGTAAGGCCGACGTCGACGCGATGGAAGCCGTCGTCGATCGCGCCATGAACGCCCATGACCGCGACGAGTTGACCCCGGCCGATGCCGCCGCCGCCAAACTGTTCTGCACCGACCTGGCCTCCAAGGTCATCGACCGCTGCCTGCAGCTGCACGGAGGATACGGCTATATCAACGAGTACCCGATCGCCCGGCTGTACGCGGACAACCGGGTCAGCCGCATCTACGGCGGCACCAGCGAGGTGATGAAGATGATCATCGCCAAGGACATGGGCCTCTAATTCGGCACGCTCAGGTGCCTGGTCCGACCAGGTCCAGTGCTGCCCGCACGATGCCGTCCGCATCGATCCCGTGATGCCGGTACACGTCCTGTAGCGCACCCACCTGGCCAAATCTGGTGACGCCCAGGGCCGTACCCGGCACACCGTTGATCCCGGCCAGAAACGCCAGCGTGTGCGGATGCCCGTCCAGGACGCTGACCATCGGCACCGCCCGCGCATCCGGGAAGAGCTGATCCAGAATCCAGCTCGGGCTCTGCGACAGACCGCGCCGGGCCTGGACGGCCTCGAACAGCAACCCGGGGCTGGTGACGCAGATGACGTCGGCATGCATACCCTGGGCAGCCAGCCGGTCCGCGGCGGCCAACGTCTCGGTCATCATGGCGCCCATGCCCACCAGCGTCACGGTCGGACTATCGGTGCGCTGCAACACATAACCGCCGGCGATCACCTGACGGCGGCGCCGCTCCCGGGCCGCCGGATCCGACGGGACATCGGCCAGCGCCTGTTCCACCGGTCGCGTCGACAGCCGGAAATACGCCGAGGTGCCGTCGGGGCGGCCCAACCGTCCGATCGCCGCCAACAGGGTCCACTCGACATCGATGGCGAAGGCCGGTTCGTAGGCGACGCAGCCCGGCTGCTCCAGCCCGATCGACGGGGTCTTGATCGACTGGTGCGCACCGCCCTCGGTCGCCAGCGTGACGCCCGACGGTGTGCCGACGAGGATCGACTGCCCGCCCGCGTAGATGCCGTAGGACCACGGTTCCAGCGCTCGCTCGACGAACGGGTCGTACATCACCCCGATCGGGAAAAGCGGTTGGCCCCAACGACTCCAGGTTGCCCCCAGCTCCCCCATCAGGCCGACGAGATTGGTCTCGGCGATGCCGAGTTCCATGTGTTGGCCGCTGGGCTTCTCGCGCCAGTGCATGATCGTCTCGGGGTCGTCGTCGAACCAGTTCTGCCGTTCGTTCGGCGACCACACCCCCACCTTGTTCAGCCAACCGGCCAGGTTCGTCGTCGAGCTGACGTCGGGGCTCACCGTCACCACGCGCTTGGCGGCCTCGGGCGCCTCGCGGCTGAGGTCGAGCAGCACCCGCCCCAGGGCGGCCTGGGTGGTGGCGGTGCCCGCCGGTGTGCGGCCCATATCGCCGGGGACGGCCGGTGGCACGGTGAGCTGCACCGGCTCGCGGGTCAACCGTCGGGCCGTCGCCGCGAGAAACTGATCGGGCGCACTGCCTGCAGCGAACGTGGCCCACGGATCGGCGACATCCATTCCCAGTTCGGCGGCCAACTGCTCGTATTGCTCGGCGGTGAGCAGCGACGAGTGGTTCTGCGGGTGCCCCTGGGTGGGCAGCCCGCGCCCCTTGATCGTGTAGGCGATGATGACGGTCGGTCGGGTGTCGTCGATCTGCGCATAGGCCGCCCGCAATGCGGCCTGGTCGTGGCCGCCCAGGTTTCTGATGGCGCGCAGCAGCACGGTGTCGTCGAGCTCGGCGATCAGTGCGGCGATGCCATCGGCGTCCGATCCCTGGCCGGGTAGGCGTTCTCGCAGTTCGGTTGCGCCACAGCGCAACAGCCGCTGATACTCCGGATTCGGCATCGCCAGGATGCGGGTCCGCAGCGCCTCGCCGCCGGGGCGGGCGAACAGCGATTCCAGCAGGGTGCCGAACTTGACGGTCAGCACCTGCCAACCTGCGGCGGCGAACATCGTCTCGAGCCGACCGGCCGCGATATTGGGCACCACCCGGTCCAGCGATTGTCGGTTGAGGTCGACGATCCAGACTATCTCGCCGAGTTCGGCCACCGACGGATCGAGAATCGCTTCCCACACCGCGCCCTCGTCGAGTTCGGCGTCACCGACCAGCGAGTACTGCCGGCCCTTTCCGGCGGGGCCGATCTGAGTGTCGACGTAACGTCGGGCCATCGCGCCCCAGATCGGCGCGGTGGCCCCGATGCCGACCGATCCGGTCGAATAGTCCACCGGGTCGGGATCTTTGGCGCGGCTCGGATAGGACTGCAGACCACCGAATTCACGCAGGCGCGGCAGGTAGTCCCGGGTGAGCTCGCCCAACAGGTAATTGATCGCATGCAGCACCGGCGACGCATGCGGTTTCACCGAAACCCGGTCGCCGGGCTGTAGTTGCTCGAACCACAGGGTGGTCATGATGGACACCATCGAGGCGCAGGACGCCTGATGTCCGCCGACCTTCAATCCGCTGGTGTTGGGACGAATCCGGTTGGCGTGGTGGATGATCGCCGTGGAAAACCACAGGATCCGCTGCTCGATCTCGGGCAGCACCTCGACGGTATCGGCCATGGTTCAGCTGACCATCCATTCGACGTATTGCGCAAGCATGCTCATTCGCTTTGAGCATTCTGCGCATCGCGGCGTCGGTACCGGCCACCGGGAGTGGGCAGATTGCTCAGAAGACCCCGCTGTAGGCATTGAGCGCAGGCTGCCCGCCGAGGTGCGCGTAGAGCACCTTCGACGTCGGCTCGATCTGCCCGCCGCGCACCAGGTCGATCAGGCCCGCCATCGATTTGCCCTCGTACACCGGGTCGAGGATCACGCCCTCCAGGCGGCCGGTCAGCGTGATGGCATCGATGGTCGACTGCACCGGGATGCCATAGAGGTCGCCGGCCCAGCCCGCCAAGACCGTGATCTCGTCATCGGCCAGATCCCGGCCCAGGCCGATCAGTTCGGCCGTATTGCGGGCGATGCGTTCAACCTGGCTGCGCGTCTTGTCCAGGGTCGCCGAGGCGTCGATCCCGATCACCCGGCGCGGGCGGTCCTGGCCGGCGAAGCCGGCGATCATCCCGGCATGCGTCGAGCCGGTGACCGTGCACACGACGATGGTGTCGAAGAAGATGCCCAGGTCTTGTTCCTGCTGTTGCACCTCGTAGGCCCAGTTGGCGAATCCCAGCCCGCCGAGTCGGTGATCGGATGCACCGGCCGGAATCGCATAGGGCGTACCGCCGGCCCGTCGGACGTCCTCGATGGCGTTCTGCCAGCTGTCCTTGAACTCGATCCCAAAGCCCGACGGGTCCAGACGCACATCTGCACCCATGATGCGCGACAGCAGGATGTTGCCGACCTTGTCGTTGACCGAGTCCGGCCAGTCCACCCACTTCTCCTGCACCAGAACGGCTTTGAGACCCAGCGTGGCCGCCACCGCGGCGACCTGGCGGGTGTGGTTGGACTGGACCCCGCCGATCGAGACCAGCGTGTCCGCGCCCTGGGCCAGCGCCTCCGGGATGAGGTATTCCAGCTTGCGGGTCTTGTTTCCGCCGTATGCCAGCCCGGAGTTCACATCCTCGCGCTTGGCCCAGATCTCCGCGCCGCCGAGGTGCGCGCTCAGTCGGCGCAACGGGTGGACCGGACTCGGCCCGAACGTCAGCGGGTGGCGCGGGAAGTCTTCGATGGCCATGTTCACTCCTGTTGTCGTGCCGACCGGCCGCAGCCAGAATCCAAAATGCAATATATCGCAATTGGTCGAAGCGGCGGCATCCCGCACCGCCGATGACCTGGCCTGCGGTTCTGCGGACGCCGGGGCGCTACGATATTTTGCATGCCGGTGCCGATCGAACGGGGTAAACACCGCAGATCGCTGCTCCGCGATCAGGCGTACGTGTCGATTCGCGACGCCATCGTCAACGGAACCCTGGCCCCCGGGGAAAAACTGCGCGATCCCGACCTCGAGCAGTGGTTGGGCATCAGCAGAACCCCGATCCGGGAGGCGGTCGCCCGCCTTGAGACCGCGGGCCTGGTGCACACCATTCCGGGCCGGTCGACGATCGTGTCCGCCATCGATCCGCATGCCGTACGCAACGCCCAGGGCGTGGCCGCGGCCATGCACGCCCTGGCGGTGCGGACCGCGGTGCCGGCGATGGGTGTCGGCGAGTTCGACGCGATGAGACAGGCGAACAGACGATTCGCGCAGGCGATCAAGGCCAAGGATCCCGATGCGGCGATCCGCAGCGACGACGAATTCCATCAGGTCGCCGTCCAGGCCAGCCGCAACGACGTCATCGCCCAGGTGCTCGAACAGGTCACCCCGGCGCTCAGAAGGCTTGAGTACCTGCGGTTTTCCTCACTGTCCGGCCGCGAGTCCATCGATCAGCACGACGAGATCATCGACCACTGTCGCCGAGGCGACCCGGACGCAGCGGCGGCGGCCACCGAACACAACTGGCAGACCTTGAACAACCTCATCGCCGAGTCGGCGGACTGAGACCGCTCCCCTACCGCTCAGGCCTTGCCGGTGCGCTCGCGATGTTTGCACCCCGGCCAGCAACACGGCCGGCGCATCCCTTCCTCGAGTTCCTCCCGGGTGCGCCGGATCCGACGCTCGCGGGTGGCCGCCTGCTTGGCGTCCTCCACCCAGCAGATGAACTCGTTGCGGGCCAGCGGCGTGATGTCGTTCCAGGCAGCCAGCGCCGTGTCGTTACCGATCAATGCCGCCCGCAGATCGGCGGGCAGCTTGTGCACCACACCGCCTGGAACTCGCGTACCCGCCATGTCCGCAGAATAGCCCGCAGGCCTACCGCCCGAAACCCGCATTACGCAACGCATCGGCCATCGAACCCGAAGGCGGTGCGGCATCACGACGGCCGGAGTTCTTGCCACGCTGCTGGTTTCGCTGCTGGTTGCCCCGGTTCGGGTTGCCCTGCGCCTTGTTGCCCTGGTTGCGATTGGGCTGCGGCCGGTCGGTCCGTTTGCCCTCGGGACTGTCGTTGAGCCGCAACGACAGTCCGATGCGCTGGCGGTCGACGTCGACATCGACGACCTTGACCCGGACCACCTGCCCCGACTTGACCACCTCATGCGGGTCGGACACGAACCGGTCCGACATGGCCGACACGTGGACCAGACCGTCCTGATGCACGCCGACGTCCACGAAGGCGCCGAAGGCGGCGACGTTGGTCACCACACCCTCCAACACCATGCCGACCTCCAGATCGGCGACCTTCTCGACACCGGCGGCGAAGGTCGCGGTGGAGAAGGCCGGCCGCGGGTCGCGTCCCGGCTTCTCCAGTTCGGCCAGGATGTCGGTCACGGTGGGCACACCGAAGCGCTCGTCGGCGAAATCGGCCGGCTTGAGTGCACGCAGCGAGCGCTCGTTGCCGATCAGTTCGCCGAGGGTGATGTTCGAGCGGTCCAGGATGCGCCGCACCACCGGGTACGACTCCGGGTGCACACCGGAGGCGTCCAGCGGATCCTCCCCGTCGGTGATCCGCAGGAAGCCCGCGCACTGCTCAAAAGCCTTGGGCCCCAGACGCGGAACCTTCAGCAGGGCGCTGCGGCTGCGGAACGGCCCGGTGTTCTCCCGATGCGCGACGATGGCCTCGGCCAGCGTGTCGGTGACACCGGACACCCGGGCCAGCAGCGGCACCGAGGCGGTGTTCAGGTCGACACCGACGGCGTTCACGGCATCTTCGACAACGGCGTCGAGGCTGCGTGCCAGCGTCCCGGGGGTGACATCGTGCTGGTACTGGCCGACTCCGATCGACTTGGGTTCGATTTTCACCAGCTCTGCCAACGGATCCTGCAGTCGTCGCGCGATCGACACCGCTCCGCGCAATGTCACGTCCAGCTGTGGCAACTCGTGGGCGGCATAGGCCGATGCCGAGTACACCGACGCACCGGCCTCGCTGACCATCGCCTTGACCGGTGCAGGCGCACCCGCCGCCCGGATATCGGCGATCAGTTCGGCCGCCAGCGCATCGGTTTCGCGGGACGCGGTGCCATTGCCGACGGCGATCAGCTCCACCCCGTGCCGGGCCACCAATGCGGCCAGGCTGGCCTTGGCGGCGCCCCACTGCTTCTGCGGCTGATGCGGGAAGATGGCGCAGGTGTCGACGACCTTGCCGGTGGCATCGACGACGGCGACCTTGACCCCGGTGCGGAAGCCGGGATCGAGCCCCAGTGTGGTGCGGGTACCCGCCGGGGCGGCCAGCAGCAGGTCCTTCAGATTGCGGGCGAAGACGGTGACGGCGTCGGCCTCGGCGCGCTGGCGCAGCCGGATCCGGGCGTCCACGGCCGCCGAGATCATCAGCTTGGTGCGCCAGGCCAGCCGCACGGTGGTCGCCAACCAGCTGGTCGAGGGGGCCTGCGCGGTCAGGTCGATACCGAGGCTCTGGGCCACCCGGGCCTGGTAGACGTCCTCGTCACCGCCGTCGAAGTTCACCGCCAGGATCTGCTCCTTCTCGCCACGCAGCACCGCCAGCACGCGGTGCGACGGCATCTTCTCCAGCGGCTCGGCGAACTCGAAGTAATCCCGGAACTTCTGTCCGGCAGGGCTTTTCGCTGCCTCCTCGGACCAGGGTGCGGTCTTGACCGTGCCGTCGGCCCAGAACTTGGCGCGCACCTCCCCGACCAGCTCGGCGTCCTCGGCGGCGCGCTCGATGAGGATGTGCCGGGCACCGTCGAGCGCGGCGGCGGCGTCGGCCACCTGCTCGCCGAGGAACTCGGCGGCCACCTCGTCCGGCACCAGCGTCGGGTCGGCGAGCAACCGGTCGGCCAGCGGCTCCAGCCCGGCCTCCCGGGCGATCTGCGCCTTGGTACGCCGCTTGGGCTTGTAGGGCAGGTAGATGTCCTCGATGCGGGCCTTGGTCTCGGCCGACAACAACGCCGCCTTCAGTTCGTCGGTGAGTCTTCCCTGCTCCTCGATGCTGCTCAGCACCGCATCCCGGCGCTGATCGAGTTCCCGCAGATAACCCAGCCGCTCCTCCAAGGTGCGCAGCTGCCCGTCGTCGAGGCTGCCGGTCACCTCTTTGCGGTAGCGGGCGATGAACGGCACCGTCGCACCCTCGTCGAGCAACTGCACAGCGGCCGCCACCTGGCGTTCGGCGACAGCCAGTTCCGCAGCGAGACGGGCATTTACGGTTCGGATCACGGGCACGCTCGAAGTCACGCCGAGACCCTACCGAATAGGCCCGACAGCCGTTCGGAGGGTAGGAGCGCAGCGACCGGGAAAATTATTGAGCGCAGGCACGCGCCACCAGCACGCTGACCAGGAAACACGCCAGCGGAATCCAGCCGTCGGCCCCGGCCAGACCGTTCTTGGCGACCAGCAGCATCGCCACCCCGGCCGCACAGATCAACACGCCGGCGACCACCGACCGGGCACCGGTCGCGCCGACCGGGCCGTCCCACCACGGCAGCTTGCGGTGTTCCAGCGGGGACAGCAGCAGGAACGTCGCGAACATCACGACCGCGAACACCGCGGCCCGCAGCGCCAGCATCGGCCAGAAGTCCGGTGCGTGCACGTCGTAGGCGTCCAGCCCGAACGCGTTCAGCGCGAAGGTGGCCACCGCGATGGCCGGGATGTGCCACAGATAGAGCGTCATCGCGCCGGAGTTGCCGACGGCGATCACGTACCAGACCTTTGGGCGCTCCGCCCAGCGCTCCACCAGGCCGGCGGCGGCGACGAACACACACGACATCCAGATGCAGTGCACCGCGAGCAGCACCGTCGGCGGGGACACGTTCGACACTCCGTGGCTGCTGCCGGTGGTGACCAGCGGCACCTCGTAAGTCTCGGTGAGGGCCAGCAGCACCTGCGCGGTCAGGGCGACCGCAGCGGTCAACAGTGCCACAGCGGGCCGGATGAGCTTGCGGGCATAGGCCACCCCGATGGCCACCGGGATCAACCAGACGATCAGGAAGTTGCCCACCCCGGCCTCGGCCGAGCCGACGGCGAACCGGATCTGGTCGACACCGGCGGCGGCGAGCACCAACCCGCCGATCACGGCGGCCACCGCGC
This sequence comes from Mycobacterium sp. C31M, assembly GCF_053345865.1. Classification (NCBI taxonomy): domain Bacteria; kingdom Bacillati; phylum Actinomycetota; class Actinomycetes; order Mycobacteriales; family Mycobacteriaceae; genus Mycobacterium; species Mycobacterium sp. C31M. Next base: position 20,481 of record NZ_JBKFAX010000012.1, read on the forward strand.
CGGCACTGTGCAGTCGGGTGAGTGCCGGGACGAACGCGATCGTCACCAGGTAGACACCCAGGAACCAGAGCAGCGCCACACATTCCCGGCCGAGCCGGTCCGCGGACGCGTCCCCCAGGATCAGCCGGGCCACCACCAGGGCGGCCGACCAGAACGCCAGATACCAGAACACCGGCCGGCACAGCCGTTGTGCGCGGCGGACCAGCCAGCTGCCCCACGGGGTGCCCGGGTGCCAGCCGTAGGCTGCCGCGGCGCCGCCGGCGAAGAAGAACAGCGGCATGACCTGCACCACCCAGGTGATCGGGGTGAGTGCGGGCAGTTCGCCCAGGATGTTGCCGATCCACAGGCCGTCGCTGTCGATCGTGGCCAGCAGCAGTGCGCAGTGCCCGAACATGACGACCACCAGCGCCGAGAGCCGGGCCACGTCGATGGCGCGGTCACGGTTGCCGGCCGGCGCGGTGACGGCGGACCCGGCGGGCAGGAGTTTGGCGAGCGGCATGGTTACAGCGTGCCGCACCCGGCGCGTGCCCGGATGAGTAGGACTACCCGAGTTCACGCAGTGTTATCGGCGAGGGCCTCGATACGTTCCAGGGCTTCCTCGGCCGCGGTGGCGATGTCGATACCGCCGGCCGGACCGCAGCTGGTGATCTCGATGGCGGCGTTGTGGGCGGCGACGAACAGGTTGTCGCAGTTCCAGTCGACCGCGCGCAGCGACCACAGCACCGCGCCGTCGGGTGCCTGCTGGGTCGACGGCTCCACACCGAAGGTGTAGGTGCGCTCCAGCATGGTGGTCACGGTGACCTCGGTGCCGCTGCAGGCCTCGACGGTCTCTCGGGCCGCGGCGACGGCCTCCTCAGCGGCGAAATCGGACGGGTAGACCGCCACCATCTCCTCGACGACGGCCTCCACCCCGCCGACATCGGTGGACCAGTGTCCTCCGTCTTCGGCCTCGGGCGCGTGATCGGTGATGAAGGGCGGGTCGACCTCGCGCGCCACTCCGGCACAGCGGTCCGGTGCGGCGGTGGCGAACAGGTTGCCGTCCTTGTCGAACACATCCGGGCTGAGCAGATCACCCACCTGTCCCGGTGTGATCGGCCCGATCGGTGCCTGTGGACGCGCCTGCGGATTGTCGACCGCCCGGGTGCACCCGGCGATGGTGAACACCAGGACTACAACGGCCGTCGCCCACCTCACCATGTCAGCGAGTCTAGGTACGTGTGTCGGGCCGCGTGATGGCGGCGATGGAGTGGGATCTGTCACCGTTCGGTCAGCGACGACTGAACCGACTACCAGAGGGGAATTCACCACGGGGCGGGTGCCCCAGGGTTCCGTCCGGAAACACTGCCCGCACCCGCAGACGAGAGGAACAATCATGGGTATCGCCGATGACGCCAAGAACAAGGCCCAGGACGTGAAGGGCCGCGCCAAAGAAGCTGCCGGCGCTGCAACCGGCAACGATGATCTGAGGTCCGAGGGTCAAGCCGATCAAGGTCTGGCCGCGATCAAGGACAAAATCTCGGACGCCTCCGATGCCGTGAAGGACGGTGTCGACGCGATCAAGGACAAGCTGACCGGCAACTCGTAGCCCGGCAGCTTGAGGCGTTTGGGGGTGTCCGGTTTCCGGACACCCCCTTTTCAGGCCGTGACAGCCAGCACCGCGCTACAGACTTCGGCTCAGGACAAATGCGCGTGTTTGCCGAACTCGACATCTGGGCATGAAGAGTTCGTGTCCGATCGTTGCTGACGAGATTTCGAGGCTGGTTTGATGAAGCAAAATCTACTGCACGAAGCGCCGAATCGCGGGTGACGGCATGGAGCATCTCACGCCTTATCAGCTCTCGATTCGTGCCGGCATGTCAACTCTCTGCGCGCAGCCCGAATCACCTGTGGAAGAACGGCTACGCACGATAGCCGGCACAGCCTGTGATTTCATCCGGGGAGCGTCCCACGCCGACGTGATCTTGATCCACGGCGATCGGCGTCGCTCCGTGTCCGCGCCCTCATCACGACTGGTAAGCGAACTGAGCTCGGTTCAGGTGTCCGAAGGAGAGGGTCCCTGCATCCAAGCGGCGTTCGAAGACGTGGTGATTCGCGTCCCCGATCTCAACACCGAGAAGAGATGGCCGGCATTCACCGCGGCAGCCTTGCAACGCGGCGTGCGCAGTGTGATGGCGTTCCGGCTACACCAGAGCCGCGACCGTAGTGCCGCGCTTGGTATCTTCGGTTGCGCTGCCGGCGCTTTCAACATCGAAGACGAGGCGCTGGGATCGCTACTCGCCGCACACGCATCGATCGTTCTGAGCAGGTATCGCAGCTGTACATACTCGCCCCATCACAAGCTGTACACGTGCCCGGATGGCGCTGAGAGTCTCCTCGACAGGGACTGCGGGTCTTACAAGCCGGTGTGACATCACATTTCGACAAGTGCAGGGTCACATCTTTCGACGGCCGCTGACAGCATCGGCGCACCGGCAGGCGGGGCCTGCACCGGCGGTGAGCTGTGTCCGGATGTGGCGCCGATCCCCACCGCAATCAGTGCCACCAGCCAGAACATGAAAACAAGTATCCGCACCACACACACCATGGTGGTGCGGGCCCGATTCGCGGCCGCACTGGCGCCCGACGGGGTTTGCGTGTTCACCGGTACTCCGACACGGAATGTCAGCCAGATCCAAGAGTTGGATCAGGCGATGTTGCGGGCTATCTCATCGCTGACGTGGCGCGCCCATTGTTCGATGGTCCGCCTGGTCGTGGGCGAACAAGCACACACCGAGATACTCCGATCGTTGGGAGCCACTATCGAATAGTGCTTCTGCAGCACAGGGGCGGCGATGGCCCACGCAAAGAGCTGTTCGTCGTGACCGTCGTCGGGCGATTGCGATGTACCCATTGTCTCCTCCTTCTTCCCGGGATTCCAGCCTCCGTGGCCGACGCCGCGGCCAATGATCATCGAATGAATGTGGTGCGGTCCGAGAGTTTCGGAAGGTGAAGTACCGTCCTGACCGCTACATCCGGATCGCCGGTGACCGAGGCAATATCGGTGCAGACCGACGTCACTGTTCCGATCACCTCGGGCAACGCGTCCGGATGGTCGATTGCGGCGGTCAAGGTGATCAGGCGGCTTCGGCCCTCTGTCACGGCTCTGCCCTGCGCGCTGACAATCCGGGACTGCTGTGCTGCAGCTTCTGCGGCCGCGCTTGCCACAGCATCCAATCTGACAACGATCACTGCGGATTGGCCGGGTCGGCGAACCCGCACGGCGGGGGAACGCCCAGACGGGATGTGCCGGAAGAGCCAGTAGGTCGCAATCACCACACCGACAACTCCTGCGCTTCCCGATGCCCACGGCCACCATGGCTGCCGGGTCACATCGATCAGCGACCCCAGATCTATCGCCGTCGGCAGGTCGAAAACCTTTGTGGGCGATAGCAAGATGAAGGCGGCCGCGGCAACCATCGCCACACCAACCAGCACCGACACGAGACGATCGGTGAACACCAGCATGCGGGTCACCGGGCGTTCTCCGTTGTCGAGCCCTTGAGTCGCACAGAAACTCTCGGCGGCCGCACCAACACACCGACTGCATCCGACACTGCCGCAGAGACTTCGCTTCGTAGTTGAGTGGGTGAGGCCAAGGCATCGACCTCGACCGTCACCGCAATTCGGCTACGGCTGACTTTGCAAGATACGTCTCGCACGCCCGCCACAGACCCCGCAGCGTGCGAAACCAGGCGGCCGAGATGACGTAACGGCAACCACATGGACGTCGGCGCGGCTACCGCCAGGGCGGTACGTCGCCGCGGAAGCAGTCCACACACGACCAGCCAGATTCCGACGACGGCCAGAATCACTCCCAGTGGCGCCAGCGACCAGTCGAACCCGAGGCCGTCGACATGCTTGAGAGCAGTTCGCACCCACGGGTCGCCGCCCAGCCATTCCCAGTGAACGGCGCTGTCTCGCAACAACACCACCCCGCCGCAGAGTAAGGCGACAGCAACGGCGGTGCCGATCAGAACCGCCATCGGCAGCGCGGTGGGAGCGCTCGCGCGGCGAGGCACCGTCGGCGCGGCAATTTGAGCCGCGTCACTTTCGAGATCGCTCACAGGACCCGCCCTTTTTTCGTCGTGGAGCACCCGATGTGAGCTACCGTCACATCAACGATGGCCACATCGAAACCGCCCATTTCGACGAGCGCCTCGGACACCCGCTGTTGAACCTCGCCGGCCACTTCCACCGCTGGGGAGGGCCAGTCGATCGCGATCGTCACCCGCGCCCGCACCACGTTGGCAACGACGTCGACGGCAGCGTGCGGCAACGCGTTGCCGGTGATCTTATCGATTCCACGAGAATGTGACTGCACGCGAGATGTCTCGAGGGCGGCCCGCTCCGCCAACCGTTGGGCAACCCGCGTGGCCACAGTCAGGTTTCCGCGTACCGGATGCGCGACACGTTCCGGTCCGTCGGTGCTAGCCGTCGAGCGCGGAGCCAGCCGACCCTGCCCGGCCGTGTCAGTCACGCCGCAGCCCCCGCAGCAAGTTCGTTATGTCGAACTCTCCATCGCGTTGGCCGCCGATCAGGAACCCCGCGGCACCGAGCAACAACGCAATCACGAATCCGGACAACCCACCGGCTGCGGCTGCCACGCCGAGCAGCAGACCGGCGATCAATCCCAATGTGGACGTGGTCATTTCGGGTTCCTCCCCCAGTTGTTCATTCGATGCGGCCTACTCATAACCGAATGTAGGTGCGCCGCCCCCGCGTAATCCGACGCAGATAGCGCCGAATCGCGGAAAGATCACATCGCAACAGACCATGCGCGGGCACCACAGTGACCGTGGAGCAAGTCCTGTCGCATACCAACCTGTCGAACTCTGCCAATGCGGCAATGAACTCGTCGCGCCCGCCCCCACGATCAGGGTGTAGTGACAGCGCAACTCGCCGCCTGCTTGCAGCGAGGTCGCGCGCCCGCAGCGCCCCCCTCGTGGCACTGCGGGCACGTAATCGATCAGACGACATCGGGCTGCGGATCGCTCAACCGCTCTGGCACGATGTCCTCGATCGTCACGTCGACCGGCAGGTCGGTGATCTCGCCGACCGACCGCTGTATCGCTGCCGCCGTGTCCCTGACTGGAGCGCCCACCAGCAAACTCACGTGTATGTCGACACAGGTGTCATCGATTCGCACCCCGACGACCCGTTTGCCGGGTAGATAGGTGGCGACCTCTCCGAACATGCCGGAATGCAGACCCGCGACACCTGGCACCGCCACCACCCGTTGGGCGATCTCGCTGCTTCGATCAATCATGCGGTCCTACAACTTCCTGCGCATCCGAGATCGGCTCTGCGGAGCTCCGGCGCTCACTGGACTCGACTGACGGCCGTCTGACCGGTGTCATCTCCGTCATCCTCGTCGTCGAGATGCACGTCGTGGACGGTGATGTTCACCTCGGTGACCTCAAGGCCGGTCATCCGCTCGATCGCCGCAACGACGTTCCGGCGAATTCCGGTGGCCAGATCGGCTATGGACACGCCGTACTCGGCCACGATGTCCACGTCGACAGCCGCCTGCTTCTCGCCCACTTCCACCGAAACACCCTGTGAGTGGTTCACACTGGCTCCTGGAATTCGCTCGCGCAGGGCGCCGACAACTCGGGATGCACCGCCGCCGAGGTCGTAGACGCCGCTGACCTCACGCGCGGCGATGCCGGCAATCTTCGATACCACTGTGTCCGCGATCGCGGTCTTGCCCAGCGAACTCACCAACGGCGCCCCCTTGTAGGGGGTCACATCGGTCGCCGTGGGGGCGGTGGACTGCGCACTCGTCATGTTCAACTCCTCAGCGCTCTGCTCACGAAGGTTTGTTACATGCGATAGGTCGTACCGCCGGTCACGAACCGAACGGACAATTGGCGTGATGCTCGCCACATCGGTAGACACGAGCGTCGAAGATTACCGCCGGCGTTGCGACTCGCGGCGCTATGTTGAGCACACCGTCAGCTACTCGGCGACGGTTTGCCCGGAAGTGGACCGTAGTGACCGACGACACCGACAGACTGCACGACGCGAGTGATCAATCACTCTGCGTCGCAGCGGCTATCGGTGACCGCGAGGCGTTCGACACGATCGTCAATCGCCACGGTCCGGCGCTTTACCGCTACGCGCGACGCATGCTCGCGGTCGACGCCGATGCGGCCGACGCCGTGCAGGAGACATTCGTTGCAGCGTGGCGCCAACTGCCGAACTACCGAGCCGAATCCAAACTTCGGACCTGGCTTTTTGCGATCTGCTACCGCAAGATCGTCGATAGTTACCGAGTCAAGAGAGCGCAACCGGTCGAAGATTGGGTACTCGAACCGATGGCGTCTGAGACCGCCGAGGATGATCCATTCGCCGCGGCATCCAACGCGGAGTTCTTGGCCGCTCTGGAGACTGCGCTGGCCGAATTACCGGCGCGCCAACGTGCAACATGGATGATGCGGGAAATCGAACAGATGGCATTCACTGAGATCGGCGAGGTCCTCAGCCTGAGTGCCGATGCCGCACGTGGCCATCATCATCGCGCCACGATGAACCTGCGAATTCTGCTGAGGAGGTGGCAGTGACCGATCCTGATCGCCTCCTTCGACGCGCTGCCTCTTTTCTGCGAACCAGCCCGGAGCCCGGTTGGGACGCCATCAGCGCTCGTGTCCTTGCCGCAGTGCACGCTGCACCCCGCGCGAGCTGGCCTTTGCGCGTCAGTACGTCTGCCGCAGGACACGGAACGGTTTTCATCAGCGATCATGCGTTGCGTTCGATCATCGCCCGCGAACTGCGAATGCGGTACCTGTGTCAGCCTACGAGGGTGAGCTTCCTGATCGACGGGTCCGAGTTACATGCCGTCGACATCACCATCACCGGAAGCTACGGCACCCAACTGCTGCAACTCGGCAACGCAATCCGCGACAGCGTCGTGAAACTCGTCGCCGACATCCTGGGAAGTCCTCCTGACGGAGAAGGCACCGATGCCGGGCGTCCCATCGATGTCACGGTGACCGATGTGGTCGAAGGAGACCCGCTGGGCCCGTGACGATGCCGGCGGGCAGAATTTCGACCGAACGGGTCATAAGAGTCAGGTGGCGCATTCAAGCGATGGCTGGCGCACTGCGCAGCCGAGTTCTGACCGGACCGGTACCTGATTGGCCCTACAGAGGGTGTCCAAAAGGGCTGCACAGTGCTTCAATCCGCCGTCGGCAAGATCCGGTCCGAAAAAACTGGATACCACCAGGTCGACGACAGGTTGCGCACGCTGCAGTACAGCTTGGCCTCTGCTGGTGAGCACGGCCCAGGTTGCGCGACCGTCCTGCGGGCTCGATTCACGTTGCACCCAGTCGTGCTTCACCATGCGTGCAACCAATCGTGTTGTCCCGCTTCGGGACATCACCAACTCTCCGGCCAGCGCGCTCATCCGTAGCCGTGCACCGTTGCGGTGCAGCGCATCCAGAACCTCACGCTCCAGGAGAGTGATACCGACCGCGTCCCGCAATCGCTGTTCCAATCGGGCGGACAGGAGGGCATCCAGCCGATACAGCGCCCGCCACGTGGCCATCTGCTCGGCGCTCGCCAGGCCTTGCGCACCCTCAGTCATCGGACACCCACGGTGGCGTTCGGCGCAGCGGGAGGATGTCGTCGCAGACTGCTTGCCTCAACACGGTGCAACGCCGATCGAAGGCAATGCTCCGATCGCATCGAGCTGATCCCGTTGAGCGGACAGGGCGTCGGTCAGGAATACCCGCGCGATCACCAACAGTTCGGCAATCTTCGGGTGGGCGAGCTCGTAGTGCACCGTATTACCCGTGCGATGCCCGCGCACCACACGGTATCGCTTCAGCACGGCCAGGTGTTGGGACAGCTGCGTCGGTTCGATATCGGTGCCGTCCAAGATCGAACGCACCGATGTCGATCCGTCACTTGTGGACAAGATCTCCAGGATGCGGATTCGCGCCGGATGAGCGAGCGCCTTGAACAGGTTCGCTTTGATCTCATAGAGCGGCCGCTCGGGCGCACCGAAAAAGTTGTCCACCACACCCGTCACCATTCTTACGATTTATGGATTGCGTTAATTCGCAATCCATCATACCGATGGGTAAGCTACCGGCTCATGCCGACTGGCCAGACATCGCGCACTACGCCCGGGGTGCTGCAGTACGTCGCGTATTGCTACGGCAAAAGACTTCCCGCTTCCATGCATGATTGGGTCGCCGCCGACCTCGCTGGGCCTGGCGCCGCCCGGCGGATGATGTGCCGGGTTGCGATCCCCGCCATCGCCATCCTGGCCCCGATCTGGTTCATCCCGATGTCGCTGTACCTGCACGTGAGCATGACCATGCCCATCTTCATTCCGTTCGTGTTCTTCTCGCACGCACTGAACAAGGTGTGGCGACGTCACATGCTCGCCAAGCACGGACTCAAACCCGATCTCGTCGAGGCGCTATCCCGCGAACGCAACGCCCACAAGCACCGAGCGTACGAGGAACGGTACGGTCCGCGGTCTGGTCCCGCCGGCAGCCACGACATCTAGCGCCGAGGCCTCCAACCCAACCAAAGCCCGTGACAATATCTGAGCGATCTGTAAAGCTGCTGGGCCATGGCCACGCATCTGACACCGGGCACCCACACGCCACGGCGGGCCTGGGCAGCTGTCATGGTGCTGGCCCTGGTGGGCACGCTCAACTACGTCGACCGCTTCCTGCCCGCGGTGCTGGCCGAGCCCATCAAGAAAGATCTTGCGCTGTCGGACACCGCAATCGGTGTCATCAACGGCTTCGGTTTCCTCACCGTCTACGCGGTGCTGGGCATCGTCATCGCCCGTATCGCCGATCGTGGGATGTTCGGTGCCGTCATTGCCGGCTGCCTGACGTTGTGGGGCGCGATGACAATGGTCGGCGGTGCGGTGCAGTCCGGCTTGCAGTTGGCGCTCACCCGGATCGGTGTCGCGGTCGGCGAGGCCGGCAGTACCCCGGCCGCGCATGCCTACGTCGCCCGCAATTTCGCGCCCGAGCGCCGGTCGGCCCCGCTGGCCGTCATCACGTTGGCGATCCCACTGGCCAGCGCGGCCAGCCTGCTCGGCGGCGGACTGCTCGCCGAACATCTGGGCTGGCGGATGGCGTTCGTGGTGATGGGGGCGATCAGCGTGGTGGTCGCCCCGCTGGTGCTGTGGGTCGTCGGCACCCGGCAGACTCTGCCCGCCCCGCCGGTCCGCGAGCGCGGTGTCAACTGGTGGGATCTGCTGCGCAAGCCCAGCTTTCTGGCCGTCGTCGGTGGCACATCGCTGATCTCGGCCGCCGGGTATTCGTTGACCACCTTCGCACCGGCGTTCCTGATGCGCACCCGCGACATGTCCCTCGGCGAGGTGGGCATCGAATACGGACTGGCCACCGGCGCCACCGGGATCCTCGGCCTCCTGATCGTCGGTCGCGTCGCCGACCGATTGGCCGCCAGGGACCCGCGCTGGCTGCTGTGGATCGTGGTGGCAATGACGGCGATCCTGCTGCCGGCCTCGGCGCTGGCCTTCGTGGTGCAGAGCCGTACCTGGTGTGTGCTGTTCCTGGCGTTGGGCTACGTGATCGGCACCGCGTACATGGCCCCGTCGATCGCAGCGATCCAACGGCTTGTGCTGCCCGAGCAGCGGGCCACCGCATCGGCGATCTTCCTGTTCTTCAATGCGACGCTCGGGTCGGTGGGTCCATTTCTGACCGGGATGATCAGCGATACGCTGACGCCGGAGCTCGGCCCGGCCGGACTCGGGCGCGCGTTGTTGATCCTGGTGCCGACGATGCAGCTGGGCGCGCTGTGCTGTTACGCGCTGGGCGCGCGGCTCTACCGCCGCGACATCATCGAGGTCTGACGGCGTCGAACCCGCGTGCCCGGGGTTCAGGTGCCCGCCGCAACCCCGGGCACGCGGGTTTCGGCAGCGGTGGTGCGCCGCGTCGCACCCCACAGGCCGACACCGATCCCGACGATCGCCCCGCCGAGTCCGATGATCTGCTGGGAGCGCGGCATCTGGTGATGAGCACCAGCGCCGCCGAGCAGGTCGGCGGCATCGGCCCCACCGGAGGCCAGAAACCAGCCGCGGGTGTTCTTGCCGCGTAGCCCGGCGGCCAGCAGCAGGCCACCGATCAGGGCGTCGCGGTAACCCATCGAGCGCAGCAGCAACTGCGCGGTGGCATCCGGCTTGTCAGGCGATCCCCACAGTTTGTTGGCGCGCAGCGGGTCCACCAGAAACGAGATGCCCGAGGCCATCCGCAGGCCACCCACCGCCACCGCCGCACCGTCGATCGACATGACCGGCAGCCTAGGGCCGGGCCCGTTGTCCCCGTGCGTAATCGGAGTAACTTCGTCCGTGAGCCATCCGGCGCAGTGATAATCGACCAGACCGGCCAAGCTCGACGAGGAGCACACAGATGACCAGCAATGTCGCCACCCGGCCCGATACCGCGGCCGACGATGATTTCGAACGGGATGTCGCGGCCACCCAGAAGTATTTCGACAGTCCCCGGTTCACGGGCATCACCCGGCTGTACTCGGCGCGGCAGGTCGCCGAACAGCGCGGCACCATCCCGTCGGATTACCCGGTGGCCCGGGAGGCGGCCGCCGCGTTCTACCCACGGCTGCGCGAACTGTTCGGCCAGAAGAAGAGCATCACCACCTTCGGCCCGTACTCCCCCGGCCAGGCCGTGACGATGAAGCGGATGGGCATCGAAGGGATCTACCTGGGGGGCTGGGCGACCTCGGCCAAGGGCTCCATCAACGAGGACCCCGGGCCCGATCTGGCCAGTTATCCACTCAGCCAGGTGCCCGACGAGGCGGCCGGGCTGGTACGGGCGCTGCTCACCGCCGACCGCAATCAGCAGTACCTGCGGTTGAAGATGACCCCCGAGCAGCGGGTCACCACACCTGCCATCGACTACCGACCGTTCATCATCGCCGATGCCGACACCGGCCACGGTGGTGATCCGCACGTGCGCAACCTGATTCGCAGGTTCGTGGAGTCCGGTGTGCCGGGTTACCACATCGAAGATCAGCGCCCGGGCACCAAGAAATGCGGCCATCAGGGCGGCAAGGTGCTGGTGCCCTCGGATGAACAGATCAAGCGGCTCAACACCGCTCGATTCCAGCTCGACATCATGCGGGTGCCCGGCATCATCGTTGCCCGCACCGACGCCGAGGCCGCCAACCTGATCGACAGCCGGGCCGACGAACGCGATCAGCCGTTCCTGCTCGGTGCGACGAATGTCAAGATCCCGCCGTACAAGTCGTGCTTCCTGGCGATCACCCGGCGCTTCCACAACCTCGGGGTCACCGAACTCAACGGCCACCTGCTCTACGCACTACCCGAGGGTGAGTACGCCACGGCCGAGGCGTGGCTGGACCGCCAGGGCCTGCTCGATGCGGTGGCCAAGGCCGCCGATTCCTTCCGCCCGGGTCAGTCGGTGGACGCGCTGTTCGACGGTGTGGAGTCGGCGTTCGTGGAGGCCTGGCAGAACGACGCCGGCCTGGAGACCTACGGGGACGCCGTCGCCGAACTGCTGGAGTTCCGCGAGCGCGAGGGCGAGAAGGCCGAGATGAGTTCGGCCGATTGGCGAGCCTTCGCCAAGACGGCATCGCTGTATGCGGCCCGCGAGAAGGCCAAGGCGCTCGGTGCCGACGTGGCCTGGGATCCGGAACGGGTGAAGACGCCGGAGGGCTACTATCAGATCCGCGGCGGCATCCCCTACGCCATCGCGAAATCGCTTGCCGCCGCACCGTTTGCCGACATCCTGTGGATGGAGACCAAGACCGCCGATCTGGCCGACGCCCGCGAATTCGCGCATGCCATCCATGCCGTCTACCCGGACAAGATGCTGGCCTACAACCTGTCGCCGTCGTTCAACTGGGACACCACCGGGATGAGCGATGACGAGATGCGCGACTTCCCCGCCGAGATCGGCATGCTCGGGTTCGTGTTCAACTTCATGACCTACGGCGGTCATCAGATCGACGGTGTGGCCGCCGAGGAGTTCGCCACCGCACTGCGCCAGGACGGCATGCTGTCGTTGGCCCGGCTGCAGCGCAAGATGCGGCTGGTCGAATCCCCCTACCGCACACCACAAACCCTGGTCGGCGGCCCGCGCAGCGATGCGGCGCTGGCGGCCTCGTCGGGGCGCACCGCAACCACCAAGTCGATGGGCAAAGGCTCGACCCAGCATCAGCATCTGGTGCAGACCGAGGTCCCCAAGAAGCTGCTCGAAGAGTGGCTGGCGATCTGGGGCGAGCACTATCAGGTCGGTGAAACCCTGCGGGTGCAGCTTCGGCCCCGGCGCGCCGGTTCCGATGTGCTCGAGCTCGGCATCTACGGCGACGGTGAGGACAAGGTGGCCGATGTGATCGTCGACCCGATCCGGGACCGGCACGGGCGCAGCATCCTGACGGTGCGGGACCAGAACACCTTCGCCGAGAAGCTGCGTAAGAAGCGCCTGATGGATGTCATCCACCTGTGGCTGATCCACCGGTTCAAGCCGGAGATCGTGTACTACGTGACACCGACCGAGGACAACATCTACCAGACCGAGAAGCTGAAGAAGCACGGGCTGTTCAGCAACGTGTACCAGGAGGTCGGCGAGATCATCGTCGCCGATGTGAACCAGCCGCGCATCGACGAGCTGCTGGCACCGGATCGGGAGGCGCTGACCCGGCTGATCCGCAAGGAGGACTAGTGATTTCGGCGCGCTTTCGTACGGTGAGCGTACGAAAGCGCGCCGAACTCACACAGGCTACGGGGTGCCGAGGTTCAGGAACACCGTCTCGCCGTTGGCGTCCTCGACGCCATCGTTGTCGGTGACCACGTACAGGTTCCCGTTGCCGGCCACGGCCATTCCCTCGACCTTCTCCTGGACGAAGCCGTTGGTGGCGGCCAGGTCCGGCGGCAGATCGCGGACCTGCGTCTTGGGCAGCACCTTCGGGGCCTTGGTACCGGTGACACCCGCCTCGGCGGGCAGTGCGACCCGGTAGATCGCCTTGATGCGGGCGTCCGGTCCGTTCAGCTTGTCGCGCTCGAGCACCAGCAGTGACCCGTCGTGGACGGCGATCTCGGACAGGCCGATCCAGTCGCCCTCGACGTCGGTGGTCTCCAGCTGGTAGCCGTACCACTCCCACTTCTGGTCGGCGGGGGTGTACTTGCCGATCCGGACGACACCGGCCGGGTCGCCCTTCACCTCGCGCTGGAGCGCGACCCAGATGGTCTCGCCGTCGATCGCCACGCCTTCCAGGCCTTGGCCTTCCAGTCCGGCGGCGATCTCGGCGGGCAGCTTCACCCGGTCGGCGATCGCACCATCGGGTGCGACGTTGAGCAGTTCGTTGCCGTCGCCCTCTTCGCCCTCGACGGCCAGCACGTAGCCGTCGGGCCGTACTGCCAGACCCTCGACGTCCAGGGCCACCGGCTCACCGTTGTCGGTGACGGTGATCTCGCTGTCGATCAGCGCGGGCGTCTTGGACAGATCGACACTCAGGATGCGGGCAGGCCCGTAGGCGATATCGGTGGCGGTGAACAGCCGGTCCGGTGCGGCCGGGTCGGCGGCCAGGGCACCCAGTGCGCCCCAGCCGATCGGGGTGCCGTCCAGGTCCCCGGACACTATCGACGGGAACGCCGGCCTGCCGCCGTCGGCGGCGAACTGCTCACCGTAGCCGTACACGTTCACCGAAGCCCGGACCCGGTTCTCGGCGTCATCGGCCTCCGAGGAGATGACCAGCAGATTGCGCGACGGGATGGCCAGGATGCCCTCGGGGCCGGGTGTGGTCGGCAGGATCTCACGGAACACCGGGGCCGTCGGGTCGCTGACGTCATACGCGGCGACGAAGTTGCTGCGCTCGGAGGCAACCAATGCCGTTGGCCGACCACCGATCTCGGTGATCGCCAGGCCTTCGGGTTCGGGTCCCTTCGATTCGGCCCGGCTCTCGATGTGCAGTCCGGTACGCACGGCGAGTTGTTCGAACGCGTTGCCGGCATCCCACACCACCTCGCCGTTGGACGCGTCGAAGACGGTCCAGCCGCGGGTGCCGCCCTTCCAGTCGCCCTCGTTGGCGGTGGCGACGTGGCCGTCACCGATCCAGCCGATGGCGTCGGGTTCGCGCGGTGCTGCCTCGATGGACCCGGTCTGGTCGAGCTTGCCGTCCTCGGCGGTGTCGATGCCCTCGACCGCCTGGGTGCCTGCGGTGAAGATGGACGACACCACACCGGTCTTGCCGTCGACGATGGCGATGCCGTTGTTCTCCTGCAGCGTCATCGCGACCTGACCGCGCGAGTTGATGGCCACATACTCGGGTTCCAGATCCTCCGGGGTGTCCAGGCCCGCGGCCCGGGCCTGCTCGACGTCGAAGTCGACCTGGCGGGTCGTCCACGCCGTCGGCGCTCCGGTCAGGGTGAGCAACTGCAGGAAGCCGGTCGGCGGCTGCGGCAGATCGCCCTCCTCACCGCCGGGCGGGGTGAACTCCTCGTCGCGCTGGTTCTCCATGGCGATCGCGGCGAACGACGCATCCGGGCTGATGGCGATGGAATCGGGCTGTCCACCGAGATCGATGCTGTGCACCCGGGTCCGGTCGGCCACCCGGACGATGTCGACCCGGCCCGACGGGTTGGCGAAGTCACCGCCGGTGGTGTCCACGACGACGAGGACGAACTCGCCCAGCACGGCCACCGAGGTGGGTTGGTCGTCGGCATGGCCCAGCTCTTCGAGCGAAAGTGTACCCAGACCAACGGTTTTGAGCGGATCACGGATGTCGACGAAGCCGATGCGCTTGGCGGCGGCGTCGGTGTAGATGACGGTGTTGCCGTCCGGGGTGACGGTGGAGATCTCCGCGACGGTCTCGGTCGCCGGATCCTCGTCAGCGGGCCGGTTCAGATACACCGGGTAGGTGGCCAGGCGGTGATACCGCTGCGCGTCGGGCAGGTTGAAGTCGATCGGCGAGGTGGCGCGCTGCACCTGGGGCGCCGGCTCCGACGGACTCTCGCCCTCCGGGCTGCTCGAGCAGGCTGTCGCCAGTAGTGCCGCGGCGGCCGCCACGGCTGTCGCGCGGCCCAGATTCGACCCCGGATTGGCCCTCGTCATCGGTGCACCCCTGTTCAGTTCGTCAGTGAAGTCGAGTGATCTTGACGTAGCCGGGTTAACGCGAGACGAAACCCAAGTGACCGACGAGAGAGGGTCGGCCCTGGATTCCAGGACCGACCCTCATCACTCACATGTCGGGGCTAGTCGACATTGCCACCGGTGTTGCCGGGACGGCCGCCGGGGCTACCGCCCGTGCCCGGGCTGCCGTTGGACTCGCCGCCGTTGCCGCCGTTGCCGCCGAATCCACCGAAGCTGCCGTTGCCACCATTGCCACCGTTGCCGCCGGTGCCGCTGTTCAGGCCGCCGGAGCCGACACCGTTGCCGCCGTTGCCACCCCGGCCGCCACCGGTCAGGATGCCGCGTCCGTCGCCGCCCTCGCCGCCCGTGCCACCGACGCCACCCTCGTCGTCGTTGGTGCCGTTGCCACCGTTGCCGCCGCGCCCACCGCCGCCGAGCGCCAGACCGCTGCCGCCGCCGGTGCCGCCGGATCCGCCTGCGCCGGTGCCGGTTTCGGATGTGCCGTTACCGCCGTTGCCGCCGCGGCCGCCGCCACCGACGATGGCGTTGCTGCCGCCCTCGCCGCCGGCACCGCCGGTGGCATTTCCGTCCGTAGCGGTGGCATCGCCGCCGGTGCCGCCCCAGCCACCGAGACCGACCTCGACCACACCGCCGGTTCCACCGGCACCGCCGACCGCCGAACCACCGGTGCCTGCTGTGGCGCTGCCGCCATTGCCGCCACGCCCCGGGTCGTACAGTCCCTGGCCGGCGTCGCCGCCGGCGCCACCGGTCGCGGTGCCCGCTCCGTCACCCTGCGCGGTGCCACCTGCGCCACCGTCACCGCCGCCACCGACGATGCCCGCGGTGCCACCGTCACCGCCCGCGCCGCCGACTGCATTGGCACCCTCGGCGCTGCCGCCGGCACCACCGTGTCCACCGTTGCCGCCGATCAGGCCGGCCGCGCCACCATCGCCACCCGCGCCGCCGGTCTCGTCGGCACCGGCCTGGTCACCGGCACCGCCGCGGCCGCCGTCACCGAAGATCAGGCCGCCGCGGCCGCCGTTACCGCCGTCGGCGTTCAGGCCGGAGCCGTCACCGCCGCGGCCACCATTGCCGAGAAGTCCTGCGTTTCCACCGTTTCCGCCACCGAGGCCGCCGTCACCGCCGCTGCCCAGCAGGCCGCCCTGACCGCCGTCGGCGCCGAATCCGCCGTCGCCGCCGTTGCCGAAGAGCAGACCGCCGCGGCCACCGTTGACACCTGCGGTGATGGAGCTGAAACCGTTGCCGATCAGCAGGCCACCCTCGGGGTTCGCTTCGGTGCCGTTACGGACGAAGAAGCTGACGACCGGGATCCGGCCGCCGATGTCGCCGAGCAGACCCGCGATCGCGCCGGGCAGATCACCGATATTGGTGTTGGCCACCTGCAGTGCGCCGCTGGCCGACGCGACCAGCACGGTCACCTCGGTGTTCGAGTCACCACCGGTACGCGCGACAGCCTCGGCCAGCACCTCCGGGGTGAAGGGCGCCGAACCGACCGCGCCGCGCGAAGATCCGCCGCGCTCACCGGCGGGTGCATCAGCAGCGACCTCGGCGGGAATGAAGGTGATCAGCGTGCCACCGCTGTCTGCGGCAGCGGGCGCGGCGGCCTGCGGTGCGCCGACCTGGGCGCCGTAGAGCGCGTTGGGTGCGGGGTTCGGCAGCACTGCGGCGGCGAGAACCGGTTGTGCATGTACCACCGCGGGAGCGGAGACCGTTGCCGGTCCGGCGAGGGCAGGCGCCTCACCCTCCGCTGCGATGGCGGTGACACCCGTCGTCGCCAGAACACCCGCCGCCAATGCCGAAAAGACTGTGCTGGGCACGTTTCCCACCGAAGCTCCTTAAGCTGACCCAATTTGCCGCCAGCAGTATGTCAGAGATTTGCTTAGAAATCTCTCAGTTTGCGGCGGACTGCGTGAAAGTGTTGCGTCGGCAGGTCAATATCAGCCATTATCCGCACTTTTGAGCCGCTATACACCATCACGCGCCGATATTCTTGCCATCAACATGGTTTTGCTGAGCGTCAAACGACCCGCGCCGACCGACCGCACCGGCCCGTTGCTACTCTCCCACAGCCGGCGAGCCGCTCAGATCGGAGTGTCGACGCCTGCCGCGGCGCGCGGAAAGAGTTCGCCGACATTGCCGACGCACGCAGGATCGCGGGTCTAAGGTGCTCACCGTGAGCAGACTCGGGTTAGCCGGAAACCGTGGACGGTGGCTGGCCCTGTCGATGTCCGTGGTCGTCTCGGCCGCGGTGCTCATCGCCCAGAATGCGACCCCGCCGCGCGAGCACGTCGAACTCTCCAAGCCCGCCGGCGCCACCGCCGGTCCCAAGGATCTGCCCGCTTTCAACACGAATCCCGGACAGGCTGCCACCGAGGCCGAACTACTGGCAGCCAGCGTGCCGGTGGAGCCGCGGGTGCTCGACTTCCCGTTGGACCCGGGTGTCGCGCCGGAATCCGGGCTGCAGGTCAAGACCATCTGGGTGGCGCGCGCGATCAGCATGATGTTTCCCGAGATCACCACGATCGGCGGTTACCGGCAGGATCCGCTCAAATGGCATCCCAACGGTCTGGCGATCGATGTCATGATCCCGAACCACAACAGCGACCAGGGAATCGAGCTCGGCAACCAGATCGCCGGGCTCGCGCTGGCCAACGCCGAGCGCTGGGGTGTCATCCACGTCATCTGGCGCCAGGGCTTCTACCCCGGGATCGGCGCCCCGAGTTGGACCGCCGACTACGGCTCGGAGACCCTCAACCACTTCGACCACATCCACATCGCCACCGATGGTGGCGGCTACCCCACCGGTGACGAGTCCTACTATCTGGGCTCCATGCGGCCCTGAGCTCAGACCGCGATCGAGCCCTCGCCACACTGCGCGATACCCGAGGTGCTCGGGTCCGCGCACACCGCGGTGAGCAGCGGCAGCTGATCCGGGTCGTACGGGGTGAAATCGGGGGCTGCCGGCGGCCAGAACGGGTAGATGCTGGCGCCGGTGACCCCGGTGATCCGCGCGACGATCTGCGCGACGAAGTTGGTCGCCACATAGCCGAGATCACCGAGGAACTCCACCGGGCCGACGGCCGCTCCGGCCAGGAAGCTCACCAGGAAAATATTCTGTCCGGCAACCGATTTCAGGCCGCCGACGACGGTGTCGACGAACTGGCCCAGGAAGTAGGGCACCGACGCGAAGATGGTCCGCGCGCCCAGGGCGATGTTGGTGATGGTGTCCGGGTAGCCGTTCTTCTCGATGAGGTCCTGCAGGGCGGCCCGCAGCGCGTCGTCGTTGTTGATCGGGGTGACGTTGTTGTTCAGCTCGGTCATCGATGTGCCGTCACTGCCCGCGCGCGGCGTGCCCCCGAAGAGGGTGACGACGGTCGGGGTGACGTCGACGATCTTGTACTGCAGGTTGATCAGGCCATTCCCCGGTCCGGAGCCGAAACCGTCACCGCGCACGATCACGAAAGTCTCGGTCTCGTCCGGTGATTGGAAGCCGTGGCCGAGACCGACCTGGGGCTGGTGCCCGTGGTCGGTGACCATGATGACCGTCCAGGACTCTCCGGTGGCCAGCTCCCAGGCGCGGACGTCCTCCATGATCTCGCCGAGGTTGCGGTCGAAGTTCAGCAGGGCGTTCTTGTACTGCTCCGAGGCGCCACCGTACATGTGGCCGACCTCGTCGACACCGACGAAGTAGCTGAAGATGAAGTTCGCGACGCTCGGGTCGGCGGCGGCGATGGCCGCCTCGGTGACATCGCCGACCAGATCGTCCGACAGCGCCCAATTGGGGTCGTTGGGCTGTTGGCCGATGTAGTGGATGGTGTCGGCCGGGTTGCCGCCCGCCGCGGCGATCGCGGCGATGACGTCCCAGTTCGCGATGGTCGTGGTCGCGATACCGTCGCCGTGTTCGTCTTCGAGCTGGTTGAACACCGTCGGGAACTTGTCGTAGGTCCACGGGGTGAAGATGTTGTTGATCACGCCGGTGCGCTCGCCCCAGAACCCGGTGAGGATCGAGCTCCAGGACGGGTTGGAGATGGTGGTGTGCCCGACGATGTTCGACGGAGCGGTGTTGCTCTCCTGGATGAGTTGGAAGAAGGCGGCGTTGGCGGGGTCGGCCAACACTCGGCTGAGGTTGGTACCGTCCACCCCGATCAGCAGGACGTTCTTGGTCTCCAGCGACGCCGTGGTGATGGCCTGCGGAGATGCGCTGCGGCGCAGCGCATTACGTTCGAGTTCGTCGCGCACGGCGGCCAGCGCGGCGACGGCGACGGCGGCTTCCAGCGGCGGTGCCTCCGGGTTGGTCTCGACCAGCGGTTGATCGGTGGCGGCGGTGGCGACAGCGACCGCTTCGGCGGAGTCGGCACCGCTGAGCACCGGGGCGGCCTGCTCGACGATCGCGGCCACGGTGGCCGTCGTGGTGGTCACGGTGGTCACCGCGGTCACGGCCCGGCTGGTGGTCGCCGGCGCGCGCGACGCCGCCGACTCGGTCGCTGCGCTCTCTGTCGTGACTGTCACCGTCACCGTCGTGGACGCGGCGGCGCGACGTTCCTCCAGCCGGGCCCGACTGGCGGCGCGCCGCTCGGCCGCACCGGCAGGGCCGGCCTGCCGGGCCGACTTCTTCGCGGTCTTCTTGGTGTCCTGCGCTGTGTCGGACTCGGTGGCCGTCGTGCTGCTTTCGGCGGCTTCTGATGACGGTGCCGAGGTGCCGGATGTCGAGGTCGATGAACTGTCAGAAGTCGAGGACTCACCACCGGTCGAGTCCGACGAACTCGTGCTCGAGCTCGAACTCGAGGCGTCACCGGTCGAATCCGCGAAGGCGGTGGGCGCGGAGGCCAGCGCGACACCGACGCCCAGTGTCACGGCCAATGCCCCCACCCGACCGATGTGCTTGGCGTAACCCATGAGCAGTCCTTTCGAAGACAAATGGATTCGCAGCGGTGCCCGAGGTGGTGCGACATTGCTATCGTCGCCACATCGTGGACATACGCTGCTCGGTGAAGCTGTACCGCAAATTACGCCTCGGACACCGTCCGGTGGCCGGGAATGCACGACTTGGTCTGGCCGTGTTGGCCGCGGCGGGCATCCTGGTCTCCTGCGCCGAGCCGACCTCGCCGGCCCAACCGCCATCGACCACGAATCCGGCCCCGACCGAAAGCGCAGCTCTGCCAACCCCTCCGCCCCCGCCTGTAGGTCCGCAACCGGCGCAGCCACGCCTGGCGGCCGACCCGGCGCAGATCGCCGATGATCTGGTCGGCGACGAACGGACATTGCGTGACCCGGCCGCGTCCGAGGATGCACTGCGCTCGGCGGCGCGCCGCCAACAGATGGCCTACCGGACCATCGGCCGCCACCCCGAGTGGGATGGCCAGGTGCGCCCACGGATCGCCCCGGAGTTGCTGGCCGGCTACGACCTGAATATCAGCGCCCGCCGTCAGCTCGACGCCCTGCTCACCAGCGAGGCCAACCCGACGCTGCCGGCATGGCGGATCATCGCACCGCGGCCCGCCGCGGAACTGCTCGGCCACTACCGCGAGGCCGAGGCGGCCTCGGGGGTCGGCTGGAACTATCTGGCCGCGGTGAACCTGATCGAGACCCGGCTGGGCAGTATCACCGGGACCAGCAGCGCGGGTGCGCAAGGGCCGATGCAGTTCCTGCCGTCGACCTTCGCGGCCTACGGCGAGGGTGGTGACATCTATGCGCCGCGGGACGCGATCCTGGCCGCCGGGCGCTACCTGGCCGCCAACGGTTTCACCGGCGACCCCGATCACGCGCTGTGGCGTTACAACAATTCCGACAACTACGTGCAGGCGGTCAAGGACTATGCGGCGGTGCTCGCCGTCGACCCGGCCGCGTTCGGCGGATACCACCGGTGGGAGGTGTACTACCGGACCACGGCCGGGGATGTGTTGCTGCCCATCGGATATGCGGCCGATTCGCCGGTCCTGGTGGCAGAATACGTCGCAGCGCACCCGCAGTGAGGAGACCCGTTGAGCGCGATGCCGATGTGGGCGCTGACGATCGTCTTCGTTGTTGCTGCGGGCGCCATCTGGGTCGCCGGCATCTCACTGGCCCGGCAGACCGACGTCCTGGCGATCCGCTGGAATCTGGGGTCGGCGATCGGTGGTGTGATCCTGCTGGCGGTGGCCACCAATCTGCCCGAGATCGCGATCGTCGCGAGTGCGTCCGAGGCTGGCCGTGTCGAGGTCGCCATCGGAAACATATTGGGCGGCATCGCCATCCAAACCGTGGTTCTGGTGGCGGTCGACTATTTCGGTGTCCGCGGTGAACGTCCGCTGAGCTATCAAGCCGCCTCGCTGGTACTGGTGGTCGAGGCGATCCTGGTGGTCGTGGTGTTGGCGTTGGTGATCATCGGGACACAACTGCCCGATAGTCTGATCGCACTGCGCGTCACCCCGGTGGGGGTGTTGATCACCGCGGCGTGGGTGGCCGGCCTACTGGTGGTGTGGCGGGCCAGCCGGTCACTACCGTGGCGACTGGCCGACGACGGGCCCGCCGAGCGGCCCGCGCCGACCGTGGAGAAGTCGGCGTCGACGGGTAAAGCGGTGCTGCTGTTCGGTATCGCCGCGGTGGCCACCCTTGTCGCGGGTGTGTGTTTGGAACGCACCGGCGATGTGTTGGCCGATCACCTCGGCCTGTCGGGAGCACTGTTCGGGGCAACGATCCTCGCCGTGGCGACCTCGTTGCCCGAACTGTCCACCGGGATCGCGTCGGCCCGCGAAGGTGACAGCCAGCTGGCCGTGTCGGACATCTTCGGCGGCAATGCCTTTCTGCCGGTGCTGTTCCTGATGGCGACACTGCTGTCCGGGCAGGCGGTGTTACCCGATGCGCAGCGCACCGATCTCTACCTGACGGCGCTGGGGATCGTGCTCACCCTCGTTTATGCCGTCGGCCTGATCATTCGACCACGACGACGCATCATCGGGATGGGCCCGGATTCGCTTGCGGTGCTGGTCCTCTACGCACTCGGTGTGGTGGGTCTGTTCGCCATCAGCGGGTGACAACGACCTTGCCGATCATCCGACCGGACTCGACGTCACGGTGAGCCTCCCGGATGCCCTCGGCATCGAACCCCCTGATGATCTTGGTGACGGTGGTGGCGATACCGCCACGATCCACCAGGTCGGCGGTCGCGGCCAGCAGTTTCTGCTGGGCGATCATGTCGTAGCCGAACAGCGACCGGGTGAACATCAACTCCCAGTGCCAGGCAATGCTTTTGGCCTTCAAGGACACCAGGTCCAAGCCGTCGGGCTCGTCGATGGCCGTGATGTGCCCGAACGGCCGCACGATATCGGCGTAGGTATCGATATTGCCCGCCGAATGCGGCGAGAACAGGTAGTCGACACCGTCGGGTGCGACGTCGAGTGCCTGCGCCCGCAGATCATGGTGGTCGATCACGGCGTCGGCACCCATCTTGTGCACCCACTCCCGGGAATCCGGGCGGCTCGCCGTGCCGATGACGCGCACCCGCGACAGCTTCTTGGCGAGCTGGATCATGATCGAACCGACGCCACCGGCCGATCCGAGCACCAACAGATCGCCGGTCGAGTCGGCCGTCAGCGCGAACCGCTCGAACAGCGACTCCCAGGCGGTGATGGTGGTCAGCGGTAGCGCGGCAGCCTCGGCGAAGGACAGCGAGGTGGGTTTGCGCGAGGCGATCCGTTCGTCGACGGCGTGCAACTCGGAGTTGGTACCGGGCCTGCTGACGTCGCCGGCGTACCAGACCTCGTCGCCGACCGACAGCGTTGTCACCGCGGAACCGACCGCCTCGACAACGCCGGCCGCATCGTGGCCGAGGATCGTCGGGGCATCCGAAAGCGGCAGGGAGCGGCGGCGTTTGATGTCGACGGGGTTGACCGAGACCGCCTCGACACGCACCAGAACATCATGGGGCCGCAGCCCGGGGACATCGATCTCGATGTCCTGCAAAGCCTTCGGTTCATCGACGGGCAACGCCGCGAATGAGGCGATCGCCTTCATGGTGGTCATGTCTACCTCTCATAGTGGTGTCGCCATCCCGACATGTCGGGACCGGCCTGTTTCTCTTCAACGATCGAACCGTGCATTTCATTTCCCGATTCCGACCATTGGAACCGAAACGTTGATGCATATCGCGTACATTGATCAATATGCCCAATGACAGCGCCAATCCGCACCGACGGGCGAGCAGTCCGCCCAACCCGAGAGCGATCATCGATGCCACCGATGCCCGGATCCTGTCGGCGCTCACCGATGACCCACGCGCACCGGTGATCGCGGTGGCCGACCGGGCGGGCCTGTCTCGGAATACGGTGCAGGCGCGGTTGGCACGACTGGAAGCCGACGGCGGACTGCTGTCGCTTGAGCGCCGGATCGATCCGGCGGCGCTCGGCTATCCACTCACCGCCTTCGTCCTGACCACCGTCACCCAACAAAAGCTCGGCGCCATCGCCACGGCGCTCGATTCGGTGCCCGAGGTGTTGGAGGTGCTCGGACTGAGCGGCTCGGCCGATCTGCTGATCCAGGTGGCCGCGCGCGACGCCGACGACCTGTACCGCATCGCCGGACTGATCCTGGACACCGACGGCGTCGAGAAGACGGTCACCTCGCTGGTCATGCGGCGACTCGTGGACTACCGGCTCACACCACTGCTGGAGCGGATCACCGGCGTTCACTGAATCCAACTGCTCGCACCTCCGCTCGGCCGACGAGCTACGTGGATTCAGTCTCGTCGTGCACCTGCTCGACTCGGCTGTACCCAGGTAGGTTTCGGGACGAAATTACCTACATGGCTTCAGTTTTCTCGCCGATCGGCCATCGATACTGAAGTCAGGTAGATCGGGGCGATCGATCCGGGTAGCTTGTCGGACCCGCTCTTTGGAATCGTGGTATGCCTCCTCCGAGCACGCCGTACGCCGAGCATGTGGTGTCGGTGGCGGATCGGACGCCGCCGACGGTTCCGATGACCACTACGCGGAGTTGGCCAAGACGGCGACGGTGACGCAGTTGCGGACCGCGGTCAAACAGGAACCCCAGTCCAAACCGGAACCGAAACGCGAACCCAAGCGCGACTTCATCAGCTACGAGCAGGACGGGTACACCACCTACCGGATCCGGTTGCCGAAGCTGGAGGGCACGGAGAGGGATGCGGCGATGGCCTCCCACAAGGACAAGCTGGTCGCGGACTGGACACGTGACCACGAGGCTCAGGACAGCCGTGATGCCGCCGGGCAGATACCGGCTGCGGGTGACCGACCGGTGGGGCAGCCTGCTGACCAGCGCGTCGCAGGCCCGGCCACCCACCGGGCCGGCCCCGCACGTCGCGCCCTGTCGCGGTCCGTCTGGGGAACGCGCCCAATGGTGGTGGTACACCCCCTACGAACCCAAGGACCCACCCGAAAACTGAGCGGGCTTCTGGGGCGGGACTACGCGGCGACGATGGGTCCCGGGGAGGGCTCGCCGGCGAGATCGGAGACGGCGAGCAGCAGCGGCGCGCACACCGCGCACGGCTGCGGACCGAGAACGGGATATCCACACCCCGGGCACAGACCCATCCGTCGCTCGCCCGCATTCGTCATCAGACTTCCTTCCGCCGTCGCACTTTGTACCCCACCCGCACCCGATTCATGCAATCGGCGGCGGCGACGTCGCCGAATGTCCGATTGATCGCTTTCCGGCGGGTGTTTCCGCGACGTACCGGCGCGCCGGAACCACCTTCCGGCCGATCAGCGGGAAGATACGGATGTGGCTTCTGATGCGAATGTGACTGATGGTGTGACGACGGCATCCGACGAACAGGTGGTCGCGGCACCCGAACCGACCGCTGCCGCGCCGGCGGCCGCCGATCCCACCGCCGACAACACCACCGCTCCTTCGACCGAACCGACGACTGTCAGCGGCCCGGCCCCGCAGCCCCCGAAACGGGAATGGTCGATGCCGAAGAACCCGGTGACCCGCCGGCACGTCGATGCAGCGGGACGGGTCGCGCTCGGTGCCGGCACTGCGCTGGCCAAACTCTGCGCCGCGATCGGACGCGGCATCGCCCGGATCGGCCGGGTCCTGCTCGCCGGGATCGAGACGGTACCGCCGGCATTACGCAACCTCGCGCTCGTCGCCGTGCTGATGCTGCTGGGCATCGTCGGCGCACTGGCCGGCGGGCAGGCACTGGCACTGATGTGCACGGTTGTAGTGGTGCCGGTATGCGCGATCATGCTCGGTGCACTCGGACATCGCTGGTTCGCCGCCGGTCGACCCGCCCACAGCGCCGAAGCAGTCTCCGACAGCGAGTTGCAGCGCTCGGTCGAATACATCGACAAGAAGCTCACGCTCGCGCTCAACGCCTTCGGTGCCGAGCGCAACCAGTCCGCGATGATCGCGCTGTTCCAGGCCAAGACGGCCATCGAACTGACCCTCGGCACCGAACAGGACACCGCACCGGTCGAGTCACTGCTCGCCATCGACGACCACACCGCCCGCCCTCGGATCCGCGCCGGCGCCAAATCGGCTTTGCGAGACAGCAATTCCCTGGCGGCCTCGTGAACGGCCAGGTCGCATTCATCGAGGATGACTACACCCTGGTCATCAACCGCGGCTCGCAGGCCGGTGTGACCGCAGGCATGGTTTTTGCCGTGCATTCCGAATCCGATCAGATGATCACCGACCCCGAGTCAGGTCGCGAACTGGGTCGGCTCACCCGCGAGAAGCTGCGGGTGAAGGTCTTCGACGTGCAACCGCTGTTCGCCCGGGCGCACACGATCGCGCGGACCGACGACTTCTACGGACTGTTCCAGGCGACCGCCGTGGTGACCGTCGATGTGGGTGACGCGGTGGAGCTCATCTCGGCGCAGCGCCAGGCGTCCGAGACTGGATAGTGCCCGCCGAACCTGCGGATTCGGTCAGTTTGCTGCGCGGTAAAGCATCGGCAGTCCATGCTGGGGTCAGACAGCCGCCCTCGACTCCTCGGGACCGCCCATGCCGACCGCCGAAGAACGCATCGAACGCCTCGCGCTGCTCGCCCGACTCAAGGCCACCTTCACTGAGGACCCGGAGTGGCCGTTTGCCGATCAGGTCAGCAGTGCGCACTTCTGGGCCTATCTGAAGAACGCACATGACGTCGGCGGCGAGCCGGACGTCCCCGCGGTGTATCAGAACAAGGAGGAGGAGCACTGGGAGCTGATGACCTACGTGCTCTGCGAAGTCCTTGGATGGCAGGGCATCTGGGTCTCGGAGGAACGTCGACGGCTGGCCAATGTCGACGTCGGGCGGTCCATCTATCTCGGGTGGCCCTATTACAGCCGCTGGCTCTGGTCGGTGGGGCGACTATTGATCGAGAAGAAACACATCACCTGGGGTGAGCTGACCGACCGCCTGGCCGAGGTGCAGCAGCGGTATGCCGGCCTGCCGCCAGGCTCGCACCTGGATGCACGGCCGAGGTTCGAAGGTGACGGCAGTGCGGTGCCGCGCAACAGGCACCATCAACACGCACAGGGTATCGGCGACCCGCAGGTGTTCGCCGGCCAGGCCGGGCCCGCACGGTTCGAGGTCGGTGATCCGGTCATCGTTCGGGATCTGCCGGCGATGTACTACACCCGGACTCCCGAGTACGTGCGTGGCGCGGCGGGGGTGATCGCCGATCTGGCCTACGAGAGTCCGGCGCCCGAGGACGAGACATGGGCCAACGAGGATGCGACACCCGAGTGGTTCTACATGGTCCGCTTCAAGCAGACCGAGCTGTGGGGCGGCACCTACACAGGTCCACCGAACGACACCCTGCAGACCGAGATCCCCGAGCGCTGGCTGACGCCGGCCCAGTCCTGACGAAAAGCCAAGAGAGAGACAGATGTCCGACGATCACGACCACGATCACGACCACGTCCGGACCGTCAAGCCGATGGTCGACGAGATCACCGAATTCGAAGTACTGGAGATCGCCCTACGCGAATTGTGCATCGAGAAGGGGCTTTTCACCGCCGCACAGCACCGGCACTTCACCGAGTTCGCCGAGCATATCGGCCCCACCCCCGCCGCCCGGTTGATCGCCAAGGCCTGGCTGGACCCGGAGTTCAAGGCACTGGTGCTGGCCGATCCCATCGGCGCCTGCAAAGAGGTCGGTGTCGACTGGCTGGCACCGACCGGATTCGGCACGCCGAGTGACTTCGTCGCACTGAAGGTCCTCGAGGACACCGAGGCTGTGCACCATGTCATCGTGTGCGCGCTGTGTTCCTGTTACCCGCGACCGATCCTGGGCAACTCGCCCGAGTGGTATCGGACACCGAATTACCGGCGCCGCATCGTACGGTGGCCGCGTCAGGTGCTCTCCGAGTTCGGTCTCGACCTGCCAGACGGTGTCGAGGTGCGGATCGAAGATTCCAATCAGAAACACCGCTTCATGGTGATGCCGATGCGCCCGACCGGCACCGACGACTGGACCGAGGATCAACTGACCGAGATCCTGACCCGGGACTGCCTGATCGGCGTCGCACTGCCGACACCGGGTGTCACCACCAACGTCATCACCGCCACCCGGCCCGCCGCCGATCCGATCTGAGCCCACGATGAGCGAATCCGACAACGATCCCATCAACACCCTTGCCGATATCGCCCGTCGCAACGACACCTGGCCACAGATGGCGGCCAAATACGGCGTCGAGAACGAACTGCCGCCGTGGAAGACCAGTCTCGACGGGCTCACCGATGCCCTGGATCACGGGGCGTGCGCCGGGCAGTTCACCTTCAAGGAGCGCCGCGACGAAGAGGACGTCCTGGTCGCCGGCCCCTACAGTGACCTGCCCTACCCGGAGAATCAACTTGTCGCCCTGGCACATTCGTTGATCGCCCACGGCGTGATCGACGAGAGCGAGCTCCGCGAACGGCTCGCCACCATTCGCCGTCGGCTGGAGGCCTGAATCAGTCGATCCCGCGGGCGATCATCGCCTCGTTGAAATCGTCTGCCGCGCGCAGCGCGCCGACGATCACCGGTACGAATACGATGCGCGGGGTGACCCGCAGCCCGCGCGCCCGGCGGGCCTCGTCGACCCGCCGGATGATGTCGATCAGCAGCGGGATGGACCTGATCGTCAGGGCCAGCGCGACGGCGACCTGCCGAACCGGGAAACCGAACCGCGCCAGCGGCGCCATCGCCCGCGTCGCGGCATCCAGCATCGCCGTCGTCCGGGTCGTCAACGTCACCATCGCGGCCAGCGCCACCGACAGCAGCAGCACTCCGCACACCACCAGGGCACGCCGCCAATCGGTCAGCACGATCTGCAGGACGAAGATGAAGCCGACCACCCAGAAGACCTGGCGCAGTTGCCGTATCAGCACCAGCATCGGCAGCCGGGCCGACAGTGTCGCCAGCACCACGGCCGCGGCCGCCACGGCGAGCCGCACCGGCGAAGTCACCAACAGCGTCATCGTCACGATCAGCGCACCCAGGCCGAGCAGCTTGGTGCCGGCTGGTAGCCGGTGCAGCCACGTCACCCCGGGCCGGTAGTCCCCCAGCACGGTCACGCCATCAACCGCCGGTAGGCAGCGAGGGCGACCGCCGGGACGTCGTCGGCGACCACGCGGCCGTCGTCGAGCACGATGATCCGTTCGGCATCGTCGACCAGTTCCAGATCGTGGGTGACGATCACCAGCTGGGTGTCCAAGGTGGCGAAGGCTTCCCGCAGCATCCGCGCATTGCGCATATCGAGCAGTGTGGTCGGCTCGTCGGCCACCACGATGGCCGGTTCGGTCACCAGCACCGTCGCCAATGCCAGCAGCTGCTTCTGACCGCCGGACAACAGGTGAGCGGGTTGGTCGGCATGCCCGGCGAGGCCGAACCGTTCCAGCACCTCGGTCACCCGCGCCGCGCGGACGGTCTTGTCCAGCGGAAGCCGGGACAGCGACAGCTCCACATCTTCGGCGACAGTCGGCATCAGGATCTGACGGTCCGGGTCGGTGAACACGAAGCCGACCAGCCGACGGACCTGCTTGGCCGCCCGCCGGGTATCGCGGCCATGCACCCGCACCGCGCCTGTATCCGGGAGCACCAGGCCGTTGAACAGCCGTGCCAGCGTGGACTTTCCGCTGCCATTGGCCCCGACGATCCCGACACGGCGCTCGGCGATCGTCAGCGAGACATCGCGCAGCACGGGACGTTCGCCGAAGGTATGCGAGACACCATCGACGACGACCGCGGGCGGCTCATCAGTCATGGGAAGCCCGCCACGGAGTGATCAGACCGGGCCGGGCCTTGTGCACCTGCGCGGCCACGAACCCGCACAGCACCGCCTTGGCGATATCACCGGGAATGTAGATCCCATTGGTGGACAACGCCGCCCACCACGACAGGTCGGTGCGCAGCATCAGACCGACGGTGCCGAAGCCGTAGATGACGGCCATACCGCCGACGATGTTGATACCGATCCCCCATAGCACCCGGTAGCGCGGCATCATCAGCGCGGTCAGTAGTCCGATGACGATGACCGCGGGCAGCCAGCCGACGAAAAACCCGGCGGTCGGCGAGGACAGCGAGACCAGTCCGGTCCGGCCGCCGGCCAGGATCGGCAGCCCGGCGATGGCCAGCACCGCGAACAGCGCGATCGCCAGCGCGCCCTTGCGCGGGCCGAGGATCGATCCGGCCAGCATGACGCCGAGGGTCTGCAGGGTGATCGGCACCCCGCTCGGGCCGATGGTCAGTGTGCCGGGCAGGCCGAGGGCGGCCAGCAGTCCGGCGAACACCGCCGCCTGGGTCAGGTCACCGGTCTCGATGCGGCCGAACCGACCGGGCTTGGATGTCTGAGCACTCACCGGCGGAATTATGGTCGACGGCCCGAAGACGGTGGTGAGTCCCCCGCCGCGACGCTCGCTGAGCAACTCTCAGCGTTTCGCGGGCGTCCTGATTGACGGCTCTCCCGGCGGGGTACCGGTGATCTTGAAACTGGGACAACCGCGGAGGTAGCACGCACACATGCTCGACATCAGCCCACTCACCTGGGGTGTGACCGTAGGCGTGATCATCGCGCTGCTGGCGGTGGATCTGCTGTTGGCGGCCCTGCGCCCGCATCGGGTCGGATTCAAGGAGGCCACCGCCTGGTCGGTGTTCTACATCCTGGTGGCGGTGGCCTTCGGGGTGTGGTTCGCGATGGCCTACGGCGGCGACGCGGGCACCGAGTACTTCGCCGGCTACCTGGTCGAGAAGAGCTTGTCGGTCGACAACCTGTTCGTCTTCGTCATCATCATGACGACGTTCGCCGTGCCCGAGGAACACCAGCACAAAGTGCTCACCTTCGGCATCATCCTGGCGCTGATCATGCGGGCCATCTTCATCGCGCTGGGCGCGACGCTGCTGTCGCTGTTCAGCTTCATGTTCCTTGTGTTCGGCCTATTGCTGATCTACACCGCCATCCAACTGTTCCGACACCGCGACGAGGATCCCGATGTCGAGAACAACTTCGTGGTGCGCGCGACCCGCCGGTTCCTGCCCGTCACCGACGACTACGACGGCGGCAAGCTGTTCACCCGCGCGAACGGCCGCCGGATGGCCACCCCGATGCTCGCGGTGCTGATCGCGATCGGCAGCGTGGATCTGCTGTTCGCGCTGGATTCGATCCCCGCGGTGTTCGGCATCACCAGCGAGGCCTATATCGTTTTCGCCGCCAACGCCTTCGCGCTACTCGGCCTGCGGGCACTGTTCTTTCTCGTCAAGGGTCTGCTGGACAGACTGGTGTACCTGTCCACCGGGTTGTCGATCATCCTCGCGTTCATCGGCGTCAAGCTGGTGCTGCACTGGGGCCACGTCGACATCAACCCGAACATCCCGGAGATCAACACCTATCTGAGCCTGGTCGTGATCATCGTCATCCTGGTGATCGTCACCGTCGCCAGCCTGATCAAGACCCGCCGCGATCCGTCGGCCAAGGCGCATCCGGGTTCGCTGCGCGCCAGCACCCGCAAGCCTGATGAGGATCCCGGCGCCGCTCGCTAAATTGATCCGGTGACCACGCCGCCGATAACGACCTGGGCGCCACTGCGGGCGCCTGTCTTCCGCGCGCTGTGGATCGCACAGTTCGTCTCCAACCTGGGCACCTGGATGCAGACGGTCGGCGCGCAGTGGATGCTGGTCGGCGATCCGCGGGCGGCCGTCCTGGTGCCGCTGGTACAGACCGCGACGACGCTGCCGGTGATGCTGCTGGCGCTGCCGTCCGGCGTGCTGGCCGACCTGATCGACCGGCGGCGACTGTTGATCGCCACCCAGGGCGCGATGGCCGCAACCGTCGGACTGCTGGCCGTGCTGACCGGGTTCGGGCTGACCACGCCGACGGTGCTGTTGCTACTGCTGTTCCTGATCGGCTGCGGGGCCGCGCTGACCATGCCGGCCTGGCAGGCCATCCAGCCGGATCTGGTTCCGGCCCAGCAGATCCCGGCGGCCGCGGCGTTGGGCAGCATGAGTATGAACGGCGCGCGGGCCATCGGCCCGGCGATCGCGGGCGCGCTGGTGTCGCTGTCCGGGCCCGAGGTGGTGTTCGGCCTCAACGCGGTGTCGTTCGCCGGCACCGTTGCGGTGCTGCTGTGGTGGCGCCGGCCGGCCACGGAGCAGAACTTTCCGTCCGAGCGTGCATTGGCGGCGCTGAGCGCCGGTGGCCGCTACATCCGTAGTTCGCCGATCGTGCGGCGGATCCTGTTGCGGACGGCGTTGTTCATCGGGCCGGCCAGCGCACTGTGGGGCCTGCTCCCGGTGATCGCGGACCGCAAGCTGGGCCTGTCGGCCTCCGGGTACGGCCTGCTGCTGGGGGCGTTGGGCGTGGGAGCGCTGCTCGGTGCGCTCGCCCTGTCCCGGTTGCGGTCCCGCTTCGGCGAGAACTCGCTGCTGCTGGTCGCCGCCACCGGATTCGGTGCGTCGACAACAGTTCTGGCCCTGGTGGACAACTTCGCCCTGGTACTGGTGGCGTTGGTGTTCGGTGGCACGGCCTGGCTGCTGTGCCTGTCTACGCTCAATGCGTCGATGCAACTGAGCCTGCCGGGCTGGGTGCGGGCCCGGGGGCTGTCGGTGTATCAGCTGACCTTCATGGGCGGTCAAGCGGTCGGGTCGCTGGTATGGGGTTTGATCGCTGGAGCGACGACCCCGGTCATCAGCCTGCTGATCAGTGCCGGACTGCTGGGCATGTGCGCGCTGTCGCTGGTGTGGTGGCCGTTGCACGCCAAGACCGGGAACATCGATCTGAGCCTGTCCACACACTGGCCGGAGCCGGCGCTGGTGTTCGAGCCCGAACCGTTGGACGGCCCGGTGCTGGTGATGACCGAGTACCGCGTCGACGCGGCCGACGAGACGGAGTTTTTCGCGGCGATGTCGGTACTGGGTCGGTCCCGGCAGCGCACCGGTGCGGCGCGATGGCGACTGTATCGCAGCATCGAACGGGAGCGGGTCTTTGTCGAGACGTTCATCGTGCGATCCTGGGGTGAGCACCTGCACCAGCACCACACCCGGCAGACCGGGCAGGATCTGCTCATCGAGCAGGGGGTCGCCCGGTTCGTCGACGGGGTGTCCCATCATCTGATCGCGGTGCGCACTACTCGGTGACGCCGAGCTCGTCGAGCAGGTATCGGACACGCCGCTCGATGGCATCGCGAATGGGCCGCACCGCATCCACGCCTTGGCCGGCCGGATCTGGCAGTTCCCAGTTCTCGTAACGCTTTCCGGGGTAGTACGGGCAGCTGTCCCCGCAGCCCATCGTGACGACGACATCGGCGGCGCGCACGATCTCGTCGGTCCAGGGCTTGGGATACTCACCGGTGATGTCGATGCCGACCTCAGCCATCACCGTGACGGCTGCGGGATTGATCCGGTCGGCCGGTTCCGAGCCGCCCGACCATGCCACCGCACGGCCGGCGGCGAGCCGGTTGAAGTATCCGAGCGCCATCTGGGAGCGCCCCGCGTTGTGGGTGCACAGGAACAACACCGTCGGTTGGTCGGTCACGTTGCGCTCCTTGCCTCGGTGAAACGGTCTCGCAGCGCCAACGACACATAGACCAGGGCCAGCAGCACGGGGACCTCGATGAGTGGCCCGACGACACCGGCCAGCGCCTGACCCGATGTAGCACCGTAGGTGGCGATGGCCACCGCGATGGCGAGTTCGAAGTTGTTGCCGGCGGCGGTCAACGCGAGTGTGGTGGTGCGCCGGTAGCCGAGTCCGAGGATCGCGCCGAGCAGGTAGCCGCCGCCCCACATGACGGCGAAGTACACCAACAGCGGCGCCGCGATCCGCGCGACGTCCAGCGGTCGGCTGGTGATCTGTTCACCCTGCAGCGCGAACAGGATGACGATGGTGAACAGCAAGCCGTACAGTGCCCAGGGGCCGATCCGCGGCAGGAAGGTCTCCTCATACCAGTTGCGCCCCTTCACTTTCTCGCCGAAACGTCGAGACAGGTATCCCGCCAGCAGCGGGATACCGAGGAAGATCAGCACGGACTTGGCGATCTGCCGGGCGAGGCGTCGATGGTGGTCTGCGGCAGGCCGAGCCAGCCCGGCAGCACCGTCAGGTAAAACCAGCCGAGCACCGCGAACATGACGACCTGGAACATGGAGTTGAGCGCGACGAGCACGGCCGCGGCCTCCCGATCGCCGCACGCCAGGTCGTTCCAGATGATGACCATCGCGATACAGCGGGCCAGCCCGACGATGATCAGGCCGGTGCGGTATTCGGGCAGGTCGGGCAGCATCAGCCAGGCCAGCGCGAACATAAGGGCCGGGCCGATAACCCAATTGAGCAGCAACGAGCTCAGTAGGAGTCGGCGGTCGCCGGTGACGGTGCCGAGGCGGTCATAACGCACCTTGGCCAGCACCGGGTACATCATGACCAGTAGTCCGAGCGCGATGGGCAGCGAGATCCCATCGAGCTGAACGAGATTCAGGAGCTCGGCCAACTCCGGCACGGACCGGCCCAGCACCAGCCCGGCCAGCATCGCCGCGGCGATCCAGACCGGGAGCCACCGGTCCATCGACGAGAGCTTGGTGACGACCGGTGCGGTCATGACGCTGTGCAGCAGTTGCTTTCGGCCACCGACTCCTGCGCAGAGAGCGTCTCGGAGTCGGCGAGAACCGTGTAGACCTCCCACTTCTCCCCCGCGGGACCGGTGACCCAGACCTTGTCCTGCGTGGCGAAGCAGCAGGTCGTGCCGATCTCCTCATCGGTGAACAATCCCTCACCCGTGAGTCTGGCAGTCTCGGCGTGCACGATCGCGCTGGACTCCACCTCTACACCGAGGTGGTTGAGGGTGCCGCCCTGACCGGGGTTCTCCAGCAGCACCAGTTTCAACGGCGGTTGCGCGATGGCGAAGTTCGCGTAGCCCGGCTTGATCTTGACCGGGACGGTGTCGAACAGCTTGGAGTAGAACGTGATTGCCTCATCCAGATCATCAACGTTGAGGGCGAGCTGCATACGGGACACGGTGGACGCTCCTTACCTGTGCGACTTATGTCGAAACATCACTCTTCCCACCTTTTCGACTTATGTCAACACACAGGGGTATGCTGGCCGGGTGCCCAAGACGCTGCCGATTATCGACATGACCGCACCCGTGTGCTGCGCCCCGGTGGCGGCGGGCCCGATGAGTGACGATGCCGCACTCGAAGTCGCGCTGCGCCTCAAGGCACTCGCCGACCCGGCGCGGGTCAAGATCATGTCCCTGTTGTTCAGCTCAGCCGCCGGCGAGGAGAACAGCGGCGACCTGGCGGCTTCGCTCGGACTCTCGGAATCCACCGCCAGCCATCACCTGGCGCAGCTGCGCAAGGCCGGGTTCGTGGAATCGGACCGGCGCGGTATGAACGTCTACCACCGGCCGAGCCGGGATGCGGTGGGCGCGCTGTGCGCCGTACTGGATCCGAACTGCTGCGCCTGACAGCCCTATTCGGCGCGAGACAGCTCTTCGATCCGTTGCGCCACCCGCGCCAGCGCCTCGTCGAACACCTCGACCTTTCGTTGCGCTTCTCGTTGGCCGGCGCGGCGGCACCACGACCGCCCTCGGCCTCGACCCGGGCCGCGCCCTGGCGGCGTAGCAGGCTGAAATTCTTCTCCCGTGCGGTACGCAATCGGCCCTGCAGGTCCTTCAGCGATTGTTCGTCTATGCGGGCCAGCGCTTCGGGATGACTCTCGCCGATCAATGAGTCTTCCTCAGGGGTCAGGTTCACGTGGTGGTTGCTCACCACAGTTTCACCGCCTGCCGCGGGTTCATCCGGCAGTCGAATCGCCAGATGATGGGCTGACATTCATCGGGCAGCGGCCTTCCCCGCGGATTCGATCGCGGCGCAGGCATGCTCGAACCGTGCCCATTCCTGCGCGGTCGGCCGCTCACCGGCGTCCGAGACGATCGAGGTGCTGACCTCCGGGGCGGGCAGGCCCGCGGCGTCGATCAGACCGGCGAGGTTGGCGAGCTGCCCGGCCGGACTGTCCTCGTAGCTCTGGAAGACCCGCTTCTGCAACCATTTCCGGGCTTCCAAGGCCCCCGAGGCGATGTCGGGTGCGGGAGCCGTGATTTGCGAGCCGCAGCGTCGGAACTGTTCGTCGAAGCGGTCCTCCCAGAACTCCGTTCTCCAGCCCGGCCACAGCCGAGGTAACCAGCGCAGCAGCCCGGGAATCGGTTGGTTCATCCACAGGCCGAGCGTCTTGTTCGGGACATTGATGTAGACACCGCTCTCCGGCAGGATCTCCATCTGCAGCGACGGCTCACCGGGGCCCGGCAGCATCTCGAGCACCTTGGGTCCGTGCCAGGCCGCGCTGCTGCCCCAGCACAGCGGCCATGCCCGCACCCGGCCGATGCGATCGATGACGGTCACGAGGTGATGCAGGTGCGCGGGGTCCTTGGTCAGCGTCAGCTCCGGTTCAGAAGGTATGTCCCGCAACGGGACAGGAGCACCTACGTACGCCGCGATCTCCGCCGTGGCACCGTACGCCCAGGAGATCGAGTAGCCCGGCCACTGCATCTCCAGGACAGCGAACATGGCGCGCCGCTCGTTCACCGTGGACATGAGCTCCTCGCCGAAAAACAGCAGCCGGCGTTCGACCGGGTCGAGCACCAGCCCGCCATCGGACCACAGTTCGTCGGTCCAGAAGTCGCTGGTCTGCTGCGCCAGGATGTAGCGGGTTGCCAACTCGGGTCCCGCAAGCAATGCGTCGAGCAGCCGACATCCACCCCAGTGCGAGTACCGCAGCTGCCAGCCGTCGTGATCCACCAACACGATGTTGGCTCGATTTCCCATGATGTCCCCCTACCGGACGGGCACCGCCGTCGTGACGGCGCGCTCTTGTCCGGCAGTATTCGCCGAGACTCCGACAACCTCGGCAGTCAAGTGGGCGATCATGCGGTGTTGCCCATATTGGAGCGATGTTGTGACGTGAGACGCATTGCTGTCCGCCCCCTCGCCCTGCGGTAGCCACGGGGTCAAAACCCGCTGGGTGACGCCCGTACACCGACTCGCCGAGTCGGCCTCATAGCGCCAAATTGGCGCACAGTGCAGTGGCGCGGGCCACGTCGGGCGACGTAACGACGATTTGCCTTGCTCCGCGCACCCGCAGATAGGGTGCCCGCCGTGAGCAGACCATTGTCAACCAAAGCCCGGCGCCGCGGGTCGGCGGCCCTGGCTCTGGTGAGCACCTCGGCCGCCACATTCCTCGTCACCGGCGCGGACGCCGTCGCCAGCGCGCCGCCACCACCGCCGTGCTGCATGGAGATCGTGACACCGGCAGCGCAGGTCGCAGCCATCGCCGCGGCCCACCGTGTCGTCAGTCCGCTGCTGCCGGTCGGCGTGGCGCCCGAGAAGGGCCTGCAGATCGAGACGATCCTGACCGCCCGCGCGGTCAGCGGGATGTTCCCCGAGATTCTCAAGATCGGCGGAGTGCGGCCGGACTCCATGCGATGGCATCCCGACGGACTCGCGATCGACGTGATGATCCCGAATTATCAGACCGAGGAAGGCAAGGCCCTCGGCGACCGCATTGTCGCCTTCGTCCTGGAGAACGCCCAGCGCTTCGGCTTGAACCATGCGCTGTGGCGGCAGACCTCCTACGGCCCGAACCGACCGCCGCGCCCGATGAGCAGCCGGGGTTCGGACACCGCCAACCATTACGACCACGTGCACATCGCCACCAACGGCGGCGGATACCCGAAGGGCAGCGAGGTTTACCTGCGCTGAGCGCAGCGGCCGTCTACGCGTCCCGTGTCGACGTGTAGTAGGTGACGCCGTTCATCGTCTGTCGATCGTCATCAGCCTGCGGAATCGACTCCAACCCGTGCCCGTCGAGTAGCCGGGCCATCGGCGTACCCACCGACGTCCAACCGCGCGAATCGAGATAGGGCCCGACGTCGTGGCGTTCACCCTCGAAAGCGACGATGCCGAAATCGGGTTCGAATCCGTGCTCGCGCCACTTCGCGGTCGCCTTGTGCATGAATTCGCGGGCCACGTCGGGATCCATGTCACCGGTGTTCGGGACGGCCTCGGTGCCGAGCCTGCTGCCCGACGCGCTCAATGCGGTGACGGTGTCGAGCAGCGCATCCTGGGCGTTCGGTGGCAGGTATCCGAACAGACCTTCGGCGATCCACGCCGTCGGCGTCTCGGGTTGGAAGCCGGCCCGGCGCAACGCCGTCGGCCAGTCGTCGCGCAGGTCGATCGCGACCGGGCGGAAGTCGGCCCGGGGCGCGGCATCCAGGTCCGCCAACGTCGTGGTCTTGAATTCCAGGACGGCCGGTTGATCGATCTCGAACACCGTCGTCCCGGCGGGCCACTGCATCCGATAGGCGCGGGTATCGAGACCAGAGGCCAGGATGACCACCTGACGGATGCCCGCCGCCACCGCAGCGGCCAGAAATTCGTCGAAGTACCGGGTGCGCGCCGCAATCGATGCCGGCATCTGGGCCAGGCCCCAAGAACTGCCCTCGACGTCGAGGTCTGCGGCCAACAGGTCGCCGGTGGCCCAGCGGGTCAGGAAGTCCACGCCGACGCCGCGCACCAATGCCTCGGCGTACGGATCGTCGATGTCACCGCTGGCGGTGGCGATGGCACGCGCCGCCGCGACCATGGTCGCCGTGGTCCCCACGCTGGTGGCCGGATCCCACGCATCATCGGTAGGTGTCATACAACCGACCCTACCGACTCATCGGCACAACACGGCGGCGTCGCAACATGGTCACGACGAGATATGTTGCGATACAGCTATTCTCGCAACAACGTCAGTGGCGCACGTCGTCACCGACGAGTGCAACCAGCCGCCACATTGCTGCAGTGTGAACCAGACTTGCACGTACCGCAATAGACCCGGGCACCCACCGCCGTAGCGGATTGACGCGGAAGTCGATGACATTCAAGGCCGCCGGTAGGTCATCGTCCACACGACCTGCGCCGACGGGTCGTACTCGTTGCCCTCTCACGGATCCCCCGCGATGTGCAGGTGTGCATCGGGGTGCCGGCGAACATGATCATGGTCCCGGCGTCGCGCATCACGGTCGACAGCCCGGTGCGCTCGGCGGTGAACGGCCAGATGAGCATCCAGTGCGGGCCGATCGGGATCAGCGGGCTGGTGCGATCGAACGGGTCGGTGTAACTGTGTTGCACGGCCCCGTTGAGCATGTAGATCAAGCCGGGAGATGTGTTGGTGGGAGCGGGTTTTCCGGCCATGATGTCCATGAACCACTGCATGCCCATCTCGTCGGCGCACATATCGGCCGACGCCGTTTCCATCCCGGGCATACAGGTCCAGCCGTTGGAGCCGTCGCGCAGCACCGTCATCGTGCCGTCTGCGTTCATCTCGACGACCTTCGCGCCGTCGCGGATCGCCGGCGGGCCAGACCGCAGGGCACGGTCGATGCGGTATCCGGTGATCACGTCGGACATTGTCGGGTCCTCTCGTTCGGCCTATCAGTGATGACTGCTCCGCACCGTTCCCGGTGCCCTCACCGCTGGCTACCAAAGGTGGTTTCCTGCTAGCCGGAACAACCGAACCGACCGGAACAACTCCGATATCAGCGAGGTAGTTTGAGCTATGACGACAACCTTCCCGCTTGGCCCGTTCACGGTGAGTCGCGTCGGATTCGGCGCCATGCAGTTGCCCGGCCCCGGGGTGATGGGTCCACCGCGCGATCACGACCAGGCCATCGCCGTGCTGAAGCGGGCCGTGGAACTGGGTGTCGACCATATCGACACCGCGCAGTTCTACGGGCCGAACGTGTCCAACGAACTGATCCGCGAGGCGCTGCACCCCTACCCCGCGAACCTGGCCCTGGTCAGCAAGGTCGGCGCACGCCGCAACGACGAGGGCGAGTGGCTTGCCGCCCAGCAGCCCGATGACCTGCGCGCTGACATCGAACAGAACCTGGAGACACTCGGCACGGATCGACTGGCCGCGGTCAATCTCCGCATCCATGCCGATGACCCGACCAGTGTCGGGACGGTCGATCGGGAGTTGTTCGACCGGCAGTTGACGGCCATGATCGCCGCTCGCGACGAGGGCCTCATCGCGGGGATCGGGCTGTCCAGCGTATCGCTCGAACATCTGCGAATCGCATTGGACCGCACCGAGATCGTCACCGTGCAGAACGCCTACAACGTGCTCGACCGCACCTCGCAACCGGTGCTGGACCTGTGTACCGAACATGGCGTCTCGTTCGTGCCGTTCTTCCCGCTCGGTTCGGGTTTCAACCCCGACAACCCGGTGCTGAACAACGCCACGGTCAAAAAGACCGCCGCCGACCTGGGCTATACGCCGGCCCAGATCGTGCTGGCGTGGACGCTGTCGGTAGCGCCCAACGTGCTGCTGATCCCGGGCACGTCGTCGGTGGCCCACCTGGAGGAGAACCTCGCGATCGCCGACATCGTGCTGCCGGCGGATTTCACTCCGTAGTCGAGTCCTCGGCCTGTGCCGCCTGGCGGTAGAAGGGTTCGACCGTGCCGGTGACCTTGACGACCATCGGGTTTCCGCGGCGATCCTTGGCGGTGGGGACTTCGACCCGCACCCAGCCCTCGGCCACGTCGTACTCGTGCACATTTGTCTTCTCGACGCCGTTGACGAGAATGCCTACGCCACGGATGAGCGCCTCTTCGTTGTAGAAGGCGCTGCGCGGATCGATGGAGAGGTGGTTCGGCGGAACGTCTGTGTTCTGAGGCTCGGACATGTTGGCTTTCGTCGATTGGTGCGTGGGTCTGACTCTCCAAGAACCTACGCGACCCGGTGGTGGCGAGTTCAGACGGCGAGCCTACATTTCCGGCATGGCGGCAGTGCAACCGATCCGGGTCGTGATCTGGGGCCCCGGCGGCATGGGCAGGCCCTGGCGGCCACGTTGAACTCGCGGCAGGCACGGACGTCGTCACCGTCGCCCTGCTCGGAACTGGTCACCCGTACTCGTTGACACAAATATGTGTCACGAGCGAAGAACTACTCAAAGTGCCATATTTGTAGCTTTGCCGGGCTGACAACTGTAAGCTACAAATATGGCTCATTTACCCTGGTCTTGGGTCGCCGATCCCACTGGTCTCGGCGGCGTCATCCGCGACGCACGCCGCAGCCGGGGCCTGCAGCAGGTAGACCTCGCTGAGCGCCTGGGGGTGTCACGCCGCACCGTCTCGCGCATGGAACGCGGTGAGTCCGTCTCGATCGAGACCGCACTGCGGGCGCTTGCCGAATGCGGTGTGGCATTGGCCGCGGTGCCGAAATTTGCCCGCGTGGAGGTGAGCGATGGCTAGCCGCGTCGAGCCACTTGACGTGTGGCTCTACGGAATTCGCGTCGCTCGACTGACGCAGCCGAACTCGGCGCGTGTTCACTACCGGCTGGACTTCACCGAGGAGGCGCTCGACACCTACGGCGAAGGACGCCGCATCCTGTCGCTGGCGCTGCCTGTTTCACGCAAACCTGTCACCGACGCACCCGGCGGGCACTTGCCGGTCACCAGTTTTCTCAAAGGTCTGCTGCCCGAGGGAAACCTGCTCCAGCAGCTCGCCACCGCGCAACGCGTCCCGACCTCGGATCAGATGGCATTGCTACGCGCAGTCGGCGCGGACTGCGCCGGCGCGATTCAGTTCCTCCGCGCGGGAACCTCCCGGCCGCAACCGTCCGTGCGCAGACTCAGCAGCGTCGAGGTCACACGCATCGTCGCCGACCTGCCCACCTACAACCTGCCCGATGGCACCCTTCCGCAGGCGTCGCTGGCCGGCATTCAGGACAAGCTTCTGCTGGTCGATCTCGGCGGTGGGCAGTGGGGACTTCCCGAAAATGGTGCGGCCTCAACACACATCGTCAAGCCGGAGCCGCTGCACGGAACCATTCCGCACCTGATCACCGCGGAAAACTGGTCCCTACACGTCGCGACGGAAGCCGGGTTGACTGCGGCGCAGTCGCATCTGGCGATGTTCGACCAGCGCAACGCGATCGTCCTCAAGCGCTACGACCGCCACGATTCGGGTCAACGCATCCACCAGGAAGACCTCTGCCAGGCCCTTGGGCTCGCCCCCGAAAGCAAATACGAGACACCGCAGGAGTTCCATGCGCAGGGTTCGCGGCTCTCCCGTGTGATCGCCTTGGCTGCCGCCCAGGCCGCGGCTGATCCCACAGAGCTGCGGATCGCCCTGTTGTCGGCGCTGACCTACAACATCGTCACAGGCAACGGTGACGCGCATTCGAAGAACTACTCGCTGCTGATCGGAACGCGCGGGGAGGTGTCGTTTGCACCGCTGTACGACACGGCGCCGGTCATGTTCATCGACAACAGATTCCGCGGCACCGGGCATGTGATCAACGGCAAGATACGCATCCCCGAGGTCGAAGTCGACGATCTCGTCGCCGAGGCCCGGACGTGGGGTCTGCCCGCGAAGCTGGCGCAGCGCAGCGTGGAATCGACCATCGACGCCACCCGGGCCGCGATCGCCGCCATTACGCCGCCGGTCGGCCTCGCCGCGATGCGCTCCAATCTGGACGCGTTGTGGACGCGCAAATCCTGGGGCGCGCCTGGTGCACCGGGCAATGCGCTTCACACCCCGCATGCGGCCGACGATGAGAACGACGGGAAGGTACTGGTCCGCGGGCATCACCGCGGGAACAGGTGGGTCGATTATCACTGGCGCGACCGCCCGCACAGATGAGCACGTCCGCATCGGTCAAAACGGGAAAAGGGCGTCTCCGATTGCTCGAAAACACCCTTTGGCCTTGGTCGGCCTGTTGCAAGATTATTCAAAATATGACGCAGTAGGTTTACGCCATCTGTTGCAGCGCATTGAATCAACACCAAAACGTCGGTCTACCAGCGCAAAGATTGCGCCGGAACGCCGCTTGTACCGTCGCCTCTCCCCCGAAACCATCGTTGAGTTGGCTGCTGCATACGAAGCAGGTGAGTCGACAAATAGTCTCTGTCGCAGGTTCGACGTCTCGAAAGGCGGAGTCCTGAAGCTCCTCTCCGATCATGGCATCGCGATGCGCCAGCAGCCCATGACCCAGGGCGAGATTGATGAAGCGGTCCGGCTGTATGTCGCTGACGGCCTTTCTATCCGCGCCATCGCCCAACAGCTCGGCAAGAGCAAAGGCAGTCTCTGGAAGGCGTTGCACCAACGAGAAGTGCCAATGCGGCCCGCTCACTGACGGTGTTGAGTCGTAACGGCACTCAGCTGCCAACGTCACTCACTCGGTCGGCGGTGCTAGGTCAATTTCTGTTGCAATCCGTTGTTCGATCGCTGCACGACAGGCTGCCTGCAGCGTCTGCGCAACCCTCTTGTTTCCGACAACCTTGCTCAGGCTTTCGGTGTCCGCATCAACAACGGCTTGCAGCTCTGTGAGCCCCGCATTCTTCAGCGCGAGTAGCTGTTGGCGATTGAGACCGAGCCCCAGTTGCGCTAGGTCGATCAGGTCTGGCGGGATGCCGAACTCAAGGCGGGTGATCGTCCTTCCGACCAGAGCCTGAACCTCGCTGGCGTTGTCTGGATAGAGCTCCTTCAGTACGGCTCCGACTGCAGGCAGAAGGTCACGTATCCGATCGGCGACAGAGCGAACGACGCCGGCCATCGCGGGCCGATTTCGTAGGTGTTGGTTCAGGTTCGCTTCCAGCACTGACATCTCGATGCCATTGATCAAGAAGATTGCAGATGATGCTTTCTTCGTGCGACGAGCGATCGTCGCCGTGTCGGCTGCTGTCCGGTGTATGGCCCGTAAGGGCACTCTGTCGACCTGCTGCTGCACAAGCACATTCGTCCACATCTGCGGCTCGGGGCTGTTTCTGCGGCCGTTAACCGGGATGTACACCTCATCAACTTCAACCGTGAGCTGGGCTGCAGCGATGAGCGTCGTGCTCTTGATCGCGGAGATGTCCACTCCAGACAGCGCAGAGGACAGCCGGACGATCGAGTCAACATGGACTCCAGACTCACCAGCGAAGCGGCCGAGCGACGTGAGCCGA
Source organism: Mycobacterium sp. C31M (assembly GCF_053345865.1). Taxonomy (NCBI): domain Bacteria; kingdom Bacillati; phylum Actinomycetota; class Actinomycetes; order Mycobacteriales; family Mycobacteriaceae; genus Mycobacterium; species Mycobacterium sp. C31M. Next base: position 64,038 of record NZ_JBKFAX010000012.1, read on the forward strand.
TACCCGTCAGCGTCCACTTCGATCAACCGCGCGTTGGCGAGCTGATCAAAACCGCGTCCCAGCTCATCTCGAGTCCACTGTTGGTTACCACCTTCTCGCGCTTGCTGTGCGGCCAGGCTTGAATCCAGGAAGCCGATAACGTCCTCCTCTGTAACGGATTCACCTGTCGCGCCTATAAAAAGAGCGAAGACACGCAACATCAACGTGCGAGGATCGCCGTCTGTGATCAGTTGAGAACGCAGCGGTTCGAGCTCTCCATGGACGTAGCCGTGCCATGCGTTCGCCGTCCCCAACTCGGCATTTGCCAGTAGGTACGATTCACCAGCGGTCGAGAATCCGAGCCGACCAGCCCGTCCCACCATGTTCTTGTACGAGGCAACGGTGTACGGCCTCGACTCGGGGCCCGGATGCGTGAGGCCAGCGATGACAACCGCCTCCGCAGGCGTGTTGACACCCATTGCAAGCGTTGTGGTGCCAACGATGACGTTTAGTCCCGAGTCCGGGTCGCGAAACGCATTCTCGATGGCTCGCCGTGCTGTGCGGTCAAGATCAGAGGTGTGGATCGCGACTCCATTGGCCAGTGTGCGCTGCAAAATCTCCGTACTGGCCGAGACCTCGCCAGTGGCTATCGCCTCCAGGACGGATGTTGCCGCAGGAAGGCCAAGTGCCCGAGATAGGTACCCGGCACACTCTGCAACTTCGGCTCGGGTGACGCGAAAGACGATGACCTTCTTGCCTTCGTCAACGAGCCGCTTCACCAGGGGAATGACGATGCTTCGGTTTCCGTCGTGACGGAGCGGTTGAACGAATGCCGGGGTACTGCCCTCCGTACCGTCTGCCGCTACAAATTGCAGCGTTCCAGAGCGTCCGATTACGCCTTCTTGCAGTGCAACTGGCCGAACAGAGGATTGGAGGTGGCCACCACCGATCCACCTGTCGAGACCACCGATATCTCCGACGACGGCAGACAAGGTGATGATCTGTGGTGACCCGACCTGACCGCGCCGGTTGTTGAGCAGTGTCATGAGGAATTCGAGATTGGACCCTCTACTCTCGTCTGTGAGGGTCTGCGCTTCGTCAATGACAACAACAGAGATCGAGTCAAGGATGTGCGGGTTTCCGAGCACGAGGTGTGTCAGCTTCTCATAGGTCAGAAGTGCAAAATCGTACTGCCCACGCAGGAATTCAGACACCTGATCACTGTCGTCGCCTGTCGTCCTGATGGTTTTGATACCAAGCGGGCCATACACACGGGTGAACTGTTCATACTTGTCGTTGACCAATGCTTTCATCGGCAGGAGGAAGACCGTCCGGCCGCGCGACGCTGACGCCTTGATCGCGGCCAACTCGCCAATCATCGTCTTGCCCGAAGACGTTGGGGCAGTGACGACAAGGTTCTTGCCGTCGAGCACACCATAGTCGTTGATGGCTCGCAGCTGCAGGTCGTTGAGTTGGCTGATACTGCCGGACCAGCCGTCGAGCACCTCTTGCGGAAGCCCGTACTGAACAAGGGATGCAGGGTCACTCGTCGCCGGCTGACGTACCCGATCCGGGAAGAGTGCGCCGTAGTTCGACCCCGCGGTGAACGTAGGCCAAAGCAGTCTTCCGTCGACCTGACCCCTGAGCGTCGGTGTCTGGACTTGCCAAAGCTGGGCGGCATCAGCAAGTACGCGGTTGGTGACGTAACCGACCACCTTCAACACATCGATCTGATCGCCGTCGCGAACATCGTCGACTCCCTGCAGCGCCTCCAGCAGTCGGTAGGTGAACAGTCCGTGACGATGAAGCGCGGACTCCAATGCCTCCTCATCGTCCGCGGAAGCCGTCAACACCAACCGGCCGGTTCCGATGAAGCGGGACAGAATGTCTGTGGGTGTCTTACGCGTTATCCCGCGTGACGTGAGACCTGTTGCAAACACGCGACTCCCGAGACCACCCGAGAAGCAGCAGTCCAGCGCGCACAGGACCGTCTTGCCGTTGATTCGGGAAAGGGTGTCGGCAAGCTCATCCAGCGGCAGCGACGTCGCTGCGAGGTCTGCGACGTCTGTGTCGTAGCAGACGATCTCATGGGTGTCCGAGCCGTGGCCCGCGTAGAAGATGAACACAACGTCATCTGGTCCGGCATCAGTTACCAGAGTCTCCAGTGCAGAACGGATCCCGTGGACGGTCGCGTCGGCATCGGTGAGCAGCACATGCGACGAGCCAGGAATCGTGTCGGCGAACAGCGCATGCAATGCGTTCGCATCACGCACTGCGCCGTTCAGCCAATTGATTCTGAGGTCGTAGTATCGATCGATACCAATAAAGAGACTGTGGAATTTCACGTGTTCCCCCGGCATCGTTGCCATTGACTATTACACGCCTCGGATCACATCCCGCAAGCTTGTCATAATTCTAACATGCGACATAGTGCCGAAGCGCTCGAAGTCGGTGACGCCACGACTGCTCGAACAATCAGCCTCACCTCGCTACAGAACCGAGATGATTCCGTCAAGATTTGCGCCAGTTAAAGGTACAATTAAGGTAGGAGGTTTCAATGGCGCCATTTGGACAAGGTAGCGAATTCAACATGGAGAAGGACGACTTCTCCGCGCTTGAAATCCGCGACAGCGGACAGCCGGGCGGATTTCACTATTTCTTCGATACGAAGCGGAACACGCTCATCACCGACTTCGTGCTGGAGGACCGGCAGCGGGTCAGTACGCTCTGCCAAATCACGCTGATTAAGAAGGATGACGGCTTCTCGCCACGCATCCGACTCTGGAAGAAGGACAAGACCAAGTTCAGCAAGAAGACGGCCGATCACACCGTCGATGCGGACGCGACGACGACCGTCATCAAGGCGAGCGTCGACACCGATTCCTGCCATGAGAACTTCTGGAAGCTGATCGACTTCATCCAGTCCTTCAAGGGGATTTCGCTTCCGGATTCAGTGTTCCAAGTCGTCACGGGTGACAGCGCGGTACTCGCCCAGCTGCTCCAGAACGAGGACCGACAGGTAGTGCTCAACGCCGTCCAGGCGGCGGTGGGCGAATCGCTCACCGAGCGCGACATCGGCATCATCTCGAATCGGAAAAAGCAGCTAGCAATTTTCAAGTCGCTGCTAACGGATTCGGCGTTCTTCGAGGAACGACGCCTCGAATTGCAGAAGCCAGGCAAGCAGCCGCCCGGCGACGAGGGTGTTTGGCAGAATTTCTTTGAGAATAATCAGTGGATATTCGGTTACGGGCTTTCGCTCATCGCATGTGAAGCGCTCGACGGCGAGAAGTTAGAGAAGATCACCACCGGAGCCAACATCTTCACCGGTGCCGGCAAACGGAGCGACGCCGTGATGAGATCGAAAGGTTTTATCAGCAGCCTTGTCTTCGGTGAGATCAAGACGCCGGACGCTCCACTGCTCGAGAAGGAAGCGTATAGAAAGCCAGATGTCTATCAGACATCACGCGAATTGAATGGGGCGGTCGCGCAGGTTCAAAAGACAGCAGAGAAGGCGATCCGCCAAATTAGTACGGACATCCACCGGCTATACGAGGATGACGGGACACCAACGGACGTTCAGGTGTCCTCAATCAGACCCAAGCGAGTGGTGGTGCTCGGCAATCTCGAACAGCTCGCTGTCGGCGGCAACCCCAATCCTGAGAAGACCTCGGCCTTCGAGCAGTATCGCAACTCAATCCACGATGTCGAGATCATCACCTTTGACGAACTGTATGAGCGGGCCCGCTTCATCGTCGAGGATGTCTAGCTAGCTGTTCTCGCGTTTCTGTCTCAGATCGGCGTGAGGCTGCGACGGCGCGATAGTAGTGCGACATCCTTGGTGTTGACGTCTCGCTTCAACCCGCGAAGAACGGCCTGCTGCGTCTCCGGTGTCCAGAAGATTCGAAGGCTGTCGCGAGCTCGTGTGACAGCGGTGTAGAAGATGTTGTGGGTAATGGCATCCTCGTTGGCGTCGGTGATGACGACCTTGACGGAGTCATATTCGAGGCCCTGTGCTTTGTGGATTGAAACGGCGTAGGCGACCTGGAACGGCACCGTCGTGTTCGTCGAGTCATCGTCGTCGTCGCTGACGTCGTAGTCATAGACCGAGAAGCGCACCGTACTGTCGGCAACCCAGTGTAGCTCTACACCGTCGACGTCGAATTCAGACACGTCGCGGTCGAGGATGACATCGAACTGCACGCCATCCTCGAACTGCTCGATTGCGGCAATTCGACCTTTGAGGTTGTTGTAGATCAGCGGCCTGAACCGTTCGGTTTCGTTGAACAGCACCGGATCACCTACTTTGTAGGTGGCGATGCCCCACCGGATAGCCTTGCCAGGGTTGCTGCTCTGTAAGAAGCGGTTGATGTTGTTGATGCCGTACAGGCCGTCGTAGTTCAGGCACAGGATGATCTCGTCCTTGCCCTGCGGCTCGAACAGAGTCCGGTCCAACACGGATGAGTAACCGTTGCGTGAGATGACCTCTGCGATGTCGTCGTCGATGTCTCGGACCTTCTGCCAGAACCCCAGGAGCGCCGGGTTCTTGGTCCGGAACGGCGTCGTGAGTTCGAAGACCGACGCGCTCGGTATGAACGAACGGATGATGCTGAACCAGTTTCCGAATTCAATCGCCTCGATCTGGTAGACGTCACCCACGAGGACGACCAGCTTGGCGGTTGTGTTCTCCAAGATGTTGATCAGATCGGCGTTGCCGACCGTGCTGGACTCGTCGATGACCAAGAGGTCATATTCTGAGCCTCCTTGATACGTCTGGCTGCGGATTGTCCGGAAGGTCGAGTCTTGGGCAGTGACCCTGCGCTTCAGGTTGTCGACAGCCGGATTGGTATGGGCCAGAAATAGTTTCGTCTTGTCGTTGAAGTAGTTCGCGATGTGATCGACCATCGTCGATTTGCCGGTACCCGCGGCGCCGTAAATGAGGGCAACCTTAGACTGGCTGAACAGCCGCTTCAGCGCATCCTTCTTGGCCTCGTCATCGATCAGCCGCGGCGTTTGATCGAGCCAGTGCTGAACTGCATCGGTGTACCCGTCGATGCCTAATGCGGCGAACTCCTGAAGTTTCCCGACGATCGCAACCGTATCGTCTTCGTACTTTCGAATGAAGACGTGCCCCTTGTCCTGTTCGAGCCCTCGTAGGTCACGATGCTTCCAGTAGAGCCGTTGGTTGTAGGTACGGATCAGCTGAGCGACATCCCCGAGATCCTCCAGTTCCACGACGGGTGTGTATAGCACAGCACGGCGTTCAACGTTGTTCTTGACTCGGCGAGCGAGCAGCTCGTGATTTCGGCCGGTCGAGTCGAGGCACTCCACTAGATCCCAGTAGCGCGGGTTATGCGCCATCGGCGACGTACAGAAGGGCATCTCGTCGAACGGAATGCAGCCCCACTGCAGGTTGAGCCCCGATAACCGTTGGCAGCCCTCCCAGTTGTACTGCGGCTTCAGGATCTGGTTATGCATCCGCTGCATGAGGTATCGAATCAGGTTGTGCCCAGGCGATTTAATTCGAATGATGCGGCGTGCCTCATCGAGAGCCGGGAATATCTGCGGCTTGCTGACGCTCACGGTGGCCGCCTCTTTCGCCGCGGCGTACTTGGCATCCGACATGTCCATCAGGTCCAGCAACGAGCCTCTTCCGCTAGTTAGCCCTTTCATGAGGTAGCGGTATTCGGGTCCGTTCGTTCGGACCTTGGTGTCGATGTCGAACAGGCGGGCGAAGTTGTCGAACTCGCACGGGCGGATCGAGACCTTCCAGTCACGAATGATAGTGATCGGCATCCTCTGGTCAAGGACCGTGATCGACGCACTCTCCAGCGTCAACCACGCCGAGTACTTGTCAGTCATGTCGATCTCGGTGAATGCGATCACCCGGTCGAACTTGCTCACCTTGTTGACGGCTTTGAAGAAGGTCACCTCGTAGAAGATCCGTCCGCCGACGAAGAACGGTTTCGTTCGGTGGATGTAGTACCGGACTCCTGGTCCGCTATCGAGTGGCTTCGACCGGACAGCATCAATCGCTGCGGTGATCTTCTCGTGGTACTCCCGTAGGGAGGGATCCAGATCGATCGGGAAGGCCTCCAAGTTGGCCAGGATGTCAATGCCGCACTTCTCGCGGGCCAGGCTCCGGATGCGGTGAAGGTACTCGTAGTACTTGAGCATCAACCGCTCGGAGGCGTCACCATCGACCGTGTAGTGCGAGGTACTGATCTGGGTGAGTTTGTGAAACTTCCCCAGGAAGTTGAGGTTCGCTTTCGACTTTACGAAGGCAAGCGCAGAATCGACTGCTGGATAGTGGAATTCGTCATTGGGGTTGCCGGACTGCAGAAGCATCGCAACACCCTCGATGAGGTTGCGCAGCTGAGCAAGAACGTTCTGGGATAGAAGATCTCGTTGGTCGGCGAGCGATTCGATGTTTCCACAGATCGCGTGTCGACGGCGTGGATCTGGCCGGCGATGGTCGTCACGATCTGTTCACTGCCTTCGACCCAAGGGAAAGCGCGCGGCGGGCGCTCGATCGCTGTGCCGCCATGTGGCTCCGACGCGTCCCCTTCCGCAAGAAACAGCCGCTGCGAACCGAGTACTCGTTCGGATCCTGATCGCATCGCAGCCCATCGGTACCACCCCAGAACCTCTGTTTTGAAGCCCTGGTCGGGTTCGCCTTTAGCCTCATCTCGGCCCGCGCCATGTAGGTCGTGTCTCCTCAGCTATCCAAGCACTTCGTAATCGATACGCATAGGTCGGTGCAGGTGTTTGCCGAGGTCAGATTGATTTCGTTCCCCCCGAAACGCCGGGCTCAGCGTATGTCACCGCCGTGGAAACTTTGCGGATTTAACGCTGCCGGTGATTACGTATGTCGGTGCGGGCCGCGCGGATCACGGGACGAACAGCCCCATAGATGCGTCTGCTACGTCTGACCGCAGTCGTTTGTGACCGCACTGCGGACGACTTGGCCGTCCCCTCCGGCATGCTCCGCACAGGGCGAGGGCACAGTCATGGACGCCACTTCGTCACATTGCACGCGTGCGCCCAACCTTCCCGGATGAAGTCAACGTTGACAGAGCCGAGGTGGTGGTCGCCGTCCCAATGACCGCAAGGTCGCCCGCGGTAGCTTCCCTCGCCGTGAAAGACGCCGATGGTGTTGCACTCCTGACAGCGGAACCAGTGCCCCGGGCCCACGTCGCTCCATCCATTTTCGTCGCTCAGCAGCCCGATAACAGGAATGTTCTCGCCAGACATCACGTCATCGAAGCTCGGGAACGGGCTGTATCCAACGAGTAGAAAGTCGTGTTGCCAGTGCTTCTTTAGGCCCGCTAACACTTTCGGGATCTCCGCCTCGAGCTCGTGTCTCGTCGCCGCCGGCTTGACCTCGACGATAAGCGGATAGTTACCCTCGATGAGAAAGTCGGGGATATAGCCGTCAGCATCGAACGGCTCGTAGGTATGTCGCCACCCGAGCCAATCCCATAAGGCCGCATATCTCGCCTCATGCCGTGATCGGTAGATGATCCCCTTGTACTCGGTGGGGATGCCGCGCGGACCCATCTCAGTAATTCTTCCAGGAGCGTCGAACGCCCGGTACCGGATCGCCAACCCACGATCAAGGACAACCGCCGGTTGCACGCTGATACGGATTCAGAAATCAGCGGATCGAGAAGTGATGCTCGCTGACCCGTCACGCGTTAGGGAGAATGGCTTTGTGGTCGACGACTCTGCTGAGCCGATACCGCCCATCGAGTACGCGCCGCGGTACTCAATGAACTTCGTCGCGCATTCGGACGGCGGATGATCCAGCCGAAGTGACATAGGAGCTGCTCGCAGCCGTCCGTATTCACCCCCGAAGGCGCGCGCATGCTCGACAACCTGACGATTGTCCAGTTGGAGTTAGGCCTGCGTCGCGGCTAATAGGTCAGTCAGAACCAGTCGCCGACTGCGAGCGGCGATACTCCGTCGCGTCGGCAAAGGGCGTCGCCCGTGTTCGAGAAAGGCAATGAAGGAGTGTTGGTCCGCGACGTCGCTGGTGGCGCCCCGGGGATCCGATTAACACTGGCGACCGTGCGAACCCGACACGACGGCTCAGCTCCAGAGTGTGGTTCCGGTTTTTACCCCTCAGATGAGGTAACGTTTCAGGAACTTACTCGTGACGGGAGGTCACAATGGCAGCACGGGTCGTCGTTGAACAGGAAGCACTAAGCCGCCTCGAACAGCTCGGTCTCAGCGTCGAGATCATCCAGCGATCGATACTGCGCGCCGAGGCCGAGGCCGCAACCTGCACTGAGTTTGACCCGCCCACGATGGCGGGGTTCACCCGCTACGGACGGACGGTACGCTTCCTGCGCGAGGAACTCGTCCCCCTAGGCTGGGATTACGACAACCCCCGCAACCTCTGCAGAACGATCAATCCGAGCCGGGAGTTTGCGATCGTCTCCACTTCTGGCGATGAGGCAACTGGAGACCCCGATCTCACGCCGTCGACTAAGAATCCGAAGGGCGCCGCGACCGAACTCGCGGTCGACGTGAACGATCAGCTTGCGTTCGATTTCGGCGATTCGAACCCTGTCCAAGAAACTGAACCCGAAGTCGACCAACTTGCCACCTGGTTCCTGCTCTACACAGTCACCGACACTGAGATCAAGGTCGAGCTCTCGCTGCCGAGCGGATTTGAGGGCAACTATATCGTTGACTGGCGAGAGCGGATCATCCTTCCACCCTTCACAATCGAAGCGGTCGTACCGGCCAAGAAGCGCGGAGACGACGAGGATGACACCGGTGATTACGTGGTTGAAGTTAGCCGACGCAGCTAACTCGAACCGACAGCGATGCTTAACCCATCGCGGCTGGCCATTGCACGTAAGCGCCGTGGCCTGACGCTGACCAGCCTTTCCCAGCTCACGGACATCAGCACGAGGAGTCTCTCTGCCTTCGAGAACGGCCACAAGTCGCCTTCTGATGAGACGTTGAGCGTGCTCGCTGACGTGCTTGAAGTTGATCCAAAGTTCCTCCGGGCAGGAGAGATCGACGAGATCCCGATTGATGCTGTGAGCTTCCGCGCGCTAAGCAAAATGACAGCCAAGCAACGAGATACAGCGCTAAGTGCCGGCCGAGTCGCCATCTTAATCAACGATTGGATCGAAGCGCGTTTCGCGCTGCCAACATCCGACATTCCGAGTCTGACGGGGCGGCCACCGGAGTCGGCGGCAGAGGAAGTTCGTGCACGGTGGGGTCTTGGCGAGAAGCCCATCGCGAATATGCTGCATCTTCTCGAAGCACATGGCGTGCGCGTCTACTCGCTGACTGCCGACAATGTTCAGCTCGATGCCTATTCGCTCTATTGGCATACGCAGCCGTTCATTTTTCTGAGCACCTCGAAATCCGGCGAACGCGGACGCTTCGATGCTGCTCATGAGTTGGGGCACCTTGTTCTCCATGGTGAGCATGAAGTGCCGCACGGGCCTCAGGCTGAGCTCGAAGCAAACCGATTCGCCGCGGCGTTCCTTATGCCTCGCGGCAGCGTTCTTGCTGCGGGACTTCGAGATGCCTCTGTTCCTCGAATACTCCATGCGAAGGGACATTGGAATGTTGCTGCGATGGCGCTAACACATCGGCTGAATGAGCTTGGGCTACTGACCGAGTGGGGCTACCGCTCATGTTGCGTTCAACTCTCGCGGATGGGCTATCGACGGGGCGAGCCGTCAGGTATCCGTCGGGAATCATCCCAACTGCTGACGAAAGTGTTTAAGAGCCTGCGAGAGGATGGCGTACGCCCCTCCAATATCGCTTGTGACCTCGGAGTGCCGGCAGATGAGCTGCGGTCACATGTCTTTGGACTGACGCTAACTGCCGTTCCGGGGTGAGGTTAGGTCGGTCGACGCCAGAGTCTCAGACTCGGAATGCCGAAGGTGCATACGAAGCGCACGAAGCGCTCTTGTATCGTCTTCGTTGTATTCGACAATCTTGGCCCAGGCAGCGTTGTCGCCAGCACGAGCCCGTACGATTAGCTCCAGTGTGTCTGCACCGGTTAAACCTGCTGTACGCCAGGTGAATCCAGATTCTGACGCAAGCCGCTTGAGGCCGTACCCAATACCGGAGAAGTAGTGCTGACGTATCACGCTGAGTAGGTCGGTGGAGATGCCCAATAGACCTGCGGCCTGAGGCCCCAGCAGCTTGGTCAGGAATCTCGGCTCCGTAGAGCCGTAGTGGAAGATCCGGCAAGTTTTGCCTTGCTTAAGCGCGTCTTCCGCAATGGTTGTGACCGCCAATTCGAGTTGCTCGGCGAGCGCACGGTCATTGGCGTCAGCTTCGGCGGACCCGATGGGAGTGTACGTCGATTTTCCATCCTCTGTGAGGAGGTACCCCCAAAGGTAGGTGCGGCCGGCACTGTCGTGTTCGAGATCGATATCTATCTCAATGTCCGCGGTTATATCGAGCGGCCTAGTAGTTAGCCTGAGCAGGCCCTTGTGCACTGCAGCAGTTTGGTCGGATTCGTCGGGCTCACCGAGCAGCTCTCGGACAAGTGCGTCGAGCGTTCTGCCCTGCTGAGACTCCTTGATGACAGATCTAAAGTCTTGGCGAACCGCGATGTAGTTGTCGGAGACCAGTTTGCGTTGATTGAATAGCTCCGTGAGATCTTGCGACAACCGGCTGATATCTAGGTGTAGCTGATCATTCGGGTCAAAATTTGGGATGGGCAGCTTCCAGATCTGTTTGCACACATCGCGTTCATCCTTCCCGTAGGACATGAGTGGCCGAACCAGAGTCGTGAGTATTGGCGCATTCAGGATACCGGTCAGGTAATGAGCCTCTGAATTGGTCGACACCGCGCACCAGTACAGCTTGTAGTCAATCACGATGCGGGGATCGCTGACGATGGCTGCGTGGACATGCATCCCTGCTGAAGGGTAGACGACCCTAATCGGTCCAGCCGGGAGTTGATTAGTCAGGTCGTTCATGTAATTGAGTCGTTCAGCGAAACTCATTTTCCCAGAACTCTTCTCACGCCAAACGGCATCGACCGTTCGCATCCACTTGGCCAATCCCTGATACGCATCGATCTTGGATCCGCCCGGATCAAGCACTTCACCTCTTGGCGTCAGAGGTAGCACGAAAGTATCCGGTGCGAGGGTCCTAAACGGCACAACATGCTCACCGAGATAAACCGGGTGGAGGAACTGACGCTCGACTGTGCCGGAATAGTCTGGCAAATCTTTCCACGGCGCCTTCTCAGTCGATGACCGCAGCGAACGTACCGACACTGAGCCGCTTGGTACACCGAGAGGTCCCTGAATCTCCTGCACTCTGACGAAAGTGCGCGGGAAAAGCGTTGCGCCTGTGGAGAAACGATGATGGTACGAGGATACATCGTCGTCGGCGCTGGCGATTGTAAGCGCCTCGAGGCCTTGGCTAAGGCCCACCGCGTCCTCTGCCGCCACGTGACGCTTAGGCGCGCGACCTCGCCACACGACCGCCTGCGCTGGCATCGTCCTGTAGTCGGGCGTCCGCGTCCCGAAGATGACCGCCGAGCCCCGGGGAAACATGTGCGGCCGAATACGCCTGAGATCCCACGGAGTGTCGAATTCTACTCCCGCTCCATCGAATACCCCGCTGCGAAACCCAGTCCAGAAATCGCGGTCGATGACTGAGTTCGGCACTACAAAGCCAAGTCGTCCACCGGTTTTGAGGTACCGCTCGACAGCACATGCGACGAACACTCCGGCGAGATCCTGTTGCGTTGCAGTCGAAGCTTTATGCCAGAACCCACGCGCCTTGGATAGAGCTTTGAACTCCTTCTGCATCTCCTTGGTCATGAAGCGATAACTCAGCCAGGGAGGGTTCCCCACGAGGCAGTCCACCCGGTTTTCTTCGCGCGCGAGCCAGGCTGGACGTGAGACGTTTCGGACGTAGTAGGACCAGATGTGATTCCGCTCGGCTTCATGGAGTTGCTTCAGTCTCATAAAGTTTTCGTTTAGTACAGCTATATCTTCCGGCGCAATCGCGAGGCGGCGGACAGTGCCGTCGCTGAGTCGAATCCTGTTAGTTCCTTTGGCGCGACCACTCTCCTCGACTAGGTCAGTGACGATCTGGTCGAAGCGAGCAGAATCAGCGAGTAGGTGGTTAGGAAATACCAGTGGCGCTGAGAGCAGTTGGTCTCCGACATTTGTCGGTATTCGAAGGTCGTCAATTGTGAGTAGCTCCTGCTGTTGATTCCAGCCGAGGGAGTCACCGAGATAGATCGGTACCGCGAGTGTGCCGCGGTTGGGTTCGGCGAGCCGGTGTCGGCCGAGAGCTAGGAGATAGGTAACTCTTGCCAGCGCGACGGCGACGGGATGCAGGTCGATACCGATGACTCTGGAGCTGACCGTTGCCATCGCCGTAGTCAGCGGGATGCCTGATTGTTCAGCTGCGTGGAGGTATCTCCGCACAGCGTAGAAGATAAAAGTGCCTGAGCCACAGGAGGGGTCGAGTACTCGTTGATTGACGGGGTCCGTCACAACCTCACCGACGACCCGCTTCGCTAGCCAGTCTGGTGTGTAGTACTCCCCTAGTGATTTGCGGACCTCAGGACTAATGACAGATTCGTAGAGCACCTTCAGTACGTCGTGCTCGACATTGGACCAGTCAAACCGCGATAGGCGCCGCGCGAGTGAAGAAATGAACCCGCTGCCGCCGGGGACTTCGATGATCCAGTCGAAGAAATCGCGGTCGACGACACCGAATATTCCGGCAGCGACAAATAGGTCGCCGGAAAGCAGTGTCTCAGGCGCGATTTCGGTCACGTTGAGGTCGAGCACCAAGTGCGCGATGACCTCTGCCGAGTTCACCAGTAGCGTGTGCTCTAAGAATAGCTCATCAGTGTTTGAAAACTGAGTACCCAAAGCGGACGTAAGGAGCTTCGCCCACAGTTCACGTTTCAACACAACGGTCGGCTCGTCGCGGTGATCATTGTAGATGGCACGCAATGTTGCGTAGTCCAATGCGTGGGATGAGGAAGAGGCTCCAAGCCTGTCGTGAATCTCGTCAGGAGTTGGAGCGATGGTTTGCTTAGTAGCTAAGACACCTTCCAGCCAATTCAGCAGCGCTAGGGCGCCGGTGTCGCCGACGTCCGCGTGGTGGCGCGTCGCTTCGGCTAATTGTCCATCGACTTCATGGAAGGCGATCCACATCGCGCCGTCGGTAAGGATGCCGACGTACCGTTGCCCCACCTCCTGCTGACGGGTTTGTACGTAGTCAGAGAGTTGGTTGGATGCGGCGGCAACCGCTGAGGGACTGTCGAGCGACTTCTTGACTTCAATGACGGTACGACCGACTTCGACGTCGATACGTCGGTGCTTGTCTCCGACCTGGGCTTCAAGTTGTACGTCGCTCAATCCAAGCTCACTATCGAGCAGGAGCATACGAACGTCAGATTGAATCGTCGCTTCAGACCGCACACCTTCGGCTTTGGTAACCAGCCTGTCCATCAGAGCTATGCGGTCTGCCATGGATGCGACAGTATCGGCTCACTCATCGATCACGGGTTAGCTTCAGCTTCGAGCCGCGTGGTTCGCAGCACGTCCGCGACCGCTCGGGTCGGCCTCAACGTCATAAATGGACGCCAACGCCAGCACTGACTGGCAAGGCGCTTGATGGAGTCTGCGCACCGTGAAGTCGCGCAACTGACGTCAAGTTCATTCGCCGCGGCCCTGCGAAGGACGCCACCTGACCACCCCAATAAGGCCGGCTTAGCCCAGTCTCAGCTGCAACTGCGCTCTACCGCGGTGCTGAGGCGCGGCAGCTTAGAGGATCCCGATCGATGGTTAGGCTATCCCGGTGGCGGATTCTTGTCGCGGCTGCGTGGGTAGGTATTGCGCTCGCCAATCGTGCCATCGAGCTTCTTGACGACGTGCTCGACGCCACGATCAATCGCCATCTGTCGCCCGACAGCCTGCGCTTCGGCCTTCGTCTCGGCCGTATTGGAAGCGCGCTGACCACCTTGTGCCCGATTCTTCCAAACGCCGTCTTCGTGGTATGTCTCGATGTCGCCATTCGCCATCGTCCACTCCTTTCCGTGCAAGATTCACGATAGGTACACACACCGACAATCTCGGAGACCACCCGGCCGGGCTTCCCGCGACTTGGCGCCCGACGGTGCGACGATGGCGAAGTGAAGCGAATCTCGGCGCAGGCCTACCAAGCGCTTCGCGACGCCCTGTCGCTCATTACGTGGAACAAGTCGGCGTTTGAGTCCATCCTGCGCGACGCATTGAGAAACTGCCCGGAGTTGCTCGTAGGTCTCGATTTCGATGGTGTCAGCAAGCGCGAGACTGCCGACGCGTTGATCGACCGCTTGGCCGCCAACGAATCGACCTATCAAACGACGACGGTCGAGTTGATGCTCGATATCGCGTCGATGACCCGGTTTACAAATATCGAACGAATCAAGGATGCCTCCGAACGAGCAACCTGGCTGCGACGGGCCGAAGACGCTGTCGGCGCACTCCGTGTCCTCGTGGCGCCGTATCGGGATCATGTCACGACAAGAGAAAATGCAGCTGCGGCGCGGCAGTCCCATACGGCCGGACAGGCGGCGCTTCGACGGTTCTCGGATGAACTCGACTCACTTCGCGAGCAGTATGTGCTGATGCACGCTGCTGACGATCCGCACGCACGAGGCAAGGCGTTCGAAGTTCTTCTGAGGGACGTGTTCCTACTGTTCGACATGGAGCCTCGCCTGAGCTACGACCTGCCTCATGAACAGATCGACGGGTCGCTGAGCTTCGACACCGACGACTACGTTGTGGAGGCCCGCTGGCGCAAGGAGCCGACCGGACGTGGCGACCTCGATGTGTTCAAGACCAAAGTGGAACGCAAGGGTCGCAATGCCGTTGGCTTGTTCGTCAGTGTCAATAACTTCAGTAGCGACGCGCTCGCACAGTACGACTCGGCAAGCCCGTTCGTCGTGTTCACCGGCGAAGACATCTATATGGTCCTCGAAGGTCGCATCCGACTCGATGAGCTCCTCCGCGCCAAGAAACGCCACGTCAACGAAACAGGCGACTGCTACCTCGCCGCGAGAAGCCTGTTGGTCTAGCGCTACCGGCGCCTCCGCCGCTTCCAGAGTGGCAACTTTCAACCGCATTTCAGCCTCGGCCTTGTGACTCACCAACTGCGTGTTCCATCGCGACCACATGCGGAACACCAGGCAGGATCTCATTTATGGCCGCTCACGATGCACCACTGACCGACGCCCAGCTCAAGGTGTTGCTGAGGCCTCGACTCCGGTGAAAGTGTCTAGGTATTTCACCGGCGCGGTTGAAATACCAGCTTTCCACTACCTAACGAATCTGGTTTGGGCCTAGTATGGCGATCGGGAGTGAACCAGTACTTTTTGTTCCGTCGTAGGTTTCCGCGCGCATAGCAACATCGGGGAAGCTCCAAAGCGCACCTAAGTCGAAGTCGTGCGAGTATTCGTCGCTTAGTTGGCTGTAATTACAGAACTTGAGATCAAAGCGTACGAAAATTCCGCCTCCGGGCATAAAGCTACCTAGGGCGAGCGGGACACCGGGTTCAAGCCCGGTCGCAAGATTCCGCCATACGTCACCGCTCTCGCGACTCGATACTTGGATACTCGCCTCATCGATGTGGCTACACTCCGGTATATCGGTGACAACAAGTTTTACATCGTTCTGTCGCACACTCCCAGTGTTCTGGTAGTTCGCCGTGACGGTGACTGATTGATCAGCTTTTATTGATTGATCGGTGCCGAATTCTTCCGCCCGGTCTACGGATAGCTTTCCGGTCACCAAGAAATCAGCCTTGTCGGTGACGAAATCAAACGTTAGATACCCGACACAACGTGACTCGCCACTAAGCACACCATCCATCGCATCGCATCCAACCAGCGCTCCCTCCGGACTGAAGAGGTCCTTAACAGCCAAACTGCTGCCGTCTGCACGTCCAAGCGTGTGCCACACCGCGCTGTCAGGCACTATCCTCATCCACACGATGTCATCTGGCGATGGCAGGTGCACGGCAGCAGAATCCCAGACCCTTTCTGGAAGTGCATTGTCAGCCGTGATGTACGCATTGAGGACTCCCGATCCTTTGGTACTTTCCCCCCACTCAAGTCTGACCCGAGTGTTCAGCGACGGACCCACGCGCGGCGCGGCCGCATTCTCAACAAAAAGGAACCCTGTGTACCGAGCCATAGGTTTGATAAGTATCTGGTCGGAATACGCCGAGGCCGATGCGTCAGCAGGCTTTATCCGAAAATAGTTTCGTTCATCACCATATGTGGGGCGGTGGAGCGAATTCATTGTGACGTACGGCGCCGGATTCTCAAGAGTGAACATGTCACGCGCCGGCCCCCAGCCAGACTCAGCCGCCCAAGGTGGATCGGGGTCGACCGCAGGTCCATGCACTTGGTCTGCCAGATCGTGTGCCGAGTATTGTTCATTTAATAAGACGACACCGATAGTGACATTAATTGCCAGAACGATCACTACCGCAGTTTGGATTGCACGCCGCGTGGCGCTACCGGCTCTGTAGATCTTCAGACGCATTATCGCACCACCTTTCGAGCCGTTCTAAGAATTCGGTGTCCGGCTCCCTAGCCTGAGAATTTGCACGTGCGGTAGCCACGCCTTCACTCAGGTGCTGCATTTCGGAGGTAAGCTTGGAGTCTGCGAAGGAGTGGAAGCGACAACCGAACTCGGCATTCTGAAGTTCCGTTTCCAGCATCGCCCAGTCGTGTCGCCTCTGATCCCGCTGCAGGGGAGCGACCACGTACCCAAGCTGAACGGTGGTGAGGGTCTCACGTAACGAAAGTACGGCACTGAAGCAGCTTGCGCGCGTTGCCTCGACCTTGGACTCGTCACTGATGCGATACGGGACATAAACGCCAGTAAAAACGAGGCCAATGACAGTCACGATTGAGCCAGCAACCGCTGTTTGGCTTCGCTTCAGTGAAGCACCGCACTGTCCCATACCGAAGGCGCTCAAAGCCTTTCTGAGCGCCCATAGGGAAAGCGAGATCAGCCCGTATGCCCCGATCCCGGCCACGAAAGCAATACCGACAATTTGGATTGTCTCTACCGCGCTGGCCGACAGCCACGCCACGGCGCCTCCTCGTAAGCGGTATACAGATATACACGGGCATTCTTTGTCGCTATATCTATTGACGAACTAAACGAAACGTCCCGGGGTCGCGAAACACTGTCTAGCGGACGGCGCGATCTTGATCGATTGATGCGGCGTGCCTGATACAGCCCATACGCCGAGACTCACGCGGGCGGTAAGCACGAGAACCCTCTTAGTGAGCCGCCTCGAACGCTTCGACTATCTCCGCCTTGATTCGCCCGCGGTCCGAGACTTCGTATCCCTTTTTCCGCGCCCACTCGCGGACGGCAGACAGCTGCTCCTTCGAGCTAGCGCTATTACTGCCAGCTTTCTTCACGCGCCGCGGCCCGGGCTTACGCACCTTCGCTGCGGCATCGACGTAAGGCTTCAGCACCTTGTTGAGCTTAGCAATGTTGGCGTTAGTCAAGTCGATTCGATACTCGATGCCTTGTACAGAGAACTCGACCCGCTCACCGCCACCGGCAGCGATTTCAGAGCCGTCGATATCGTCAATAAGTTGGCGGACAATGCGTTCAGCCATGGGTATTCCTCGTCTGTTCGAACTTGCACCGACACGCTACCACTGAACAGTACCGACGGTTTCAAATGAGTGGGAGCTTCACAGCTTGCGTATTCAGTTGCCGATTGACAGGATCCAGTCCGGGCGTAGGAGTGTTGCGGCTAAGCACGGAACTGTGGTGGCACATAGAAATTCTCATGCGGGATTTCTCGGCCCGAAGCGGTGTCGACGATATGGATCCCTTGCTCGTCGCGGACGATCTGGAGATCAGCACCAACGGGAAAGTCATAGATCCCGATAAGGGCCGGTTCGATGTAGCAGACCTCGTTGAAGTCCACGATGTCCCAGTTGGTCGCCACGTCGAGGTACTCACTGGTGTCGATATGACTCATGATTCGCCAACCGTTGTCAGCTGGTCGTTGCGATGGATGTCGGACCATCCATCGCACAACCCCACGACGTTCCATGACGTTTTTGGTAGCCAGACAAACCCCAGCCTTGGGAATGAACTCGATGTAGTCGCTCACGGGTTACAGGCTCCTGGCTGCGGGTTCGTATGCGCTCGCCCTTGCCTTGAGCAGGGGAAGATTCCACACCGAGTTGAAGATGAGATCGCGAAGGGTGCCTGCGTCATACGGCGCACCTAGGTCGAGGTTCGGCTGCGCGAAGATGACGTCGTAGAACGGCTCGCATGCGGTCTCGGGCCTCGGCCCATGCTGGATAAGCACTGCCAGCGGGGGCCCTGACCGCTTGGAGTCCTGATTGATGTTGGCGCCATTTTCGATCAAGCGACGTAACATCGGAGCCTCTTTGGCCGCATCGTGAAAGCGAGAGCCAAACAGAACGTGCAGCACGTTTATACCGTTCGACACGATCGACGGGTCAGCGCCATCGTCGAGCAGTTGATTGGTAATCGCCACCCGTGCATCAATGTCCTTATTTGCGACAGATTTGAACAGCAGTGGCCTGCCACCTGCGGCCAGGCGAGTCGCGTCGGCCGGTGAGTACTCCCCCATGAAATCTTCGTAGGATCCCGACTGCGCTGCGTATTGCAGACTCACTTCAACCCGCCCTTCTGATGCTTCATGGCCCCTCATCGATATGCGATCGGTTCCTGAAAGGGTCCTGCACCCGATATTGCGTCGGATCGCGGAACGTTTCAAGGAATTCCTCGTACGTCGTGATGCCACTGAGGTAATCCTCACGTTGGTAGCGATACTCGCCACCTTCGACGTGCCCCATGTCCCACAGTCCTTTTCGTGGATCGCCCGGCTGCCATTCGATGAGGCGGTGGCCGTCTTGAACAATCCAATCCTCGCCAATCGGGCCCTCGGGGTGCAGGCGGACCCACTGCTGATTCGGTCCCGGTTCTGGCAAGCCGACTCTGCTGTCTTGGATGTCCAGCAGTTGCTCGTCGCGGGAAAGATCCCAGACGCTTTCCACTTGCCCTGGTGCGAAGTCTGGACGACTGTTCGCATACGGAAGCCGATCGCCATTGGCGTCGTACCCAAAGGAGCCGGGGTCGCCATGTGGTGGGAGGTGCCCCGTCGGCGGTGAACTGTGGTCTCCACCCGTGCCCCCAGCAGTAGGGCTGTCGAGTGGCGTAGGCGCCGGCCGATCGAGCATCGGTGCTGGGTGGTGTCCCGCGCTGGGAGCGTCAATGACCTCGTGCGGAATGCCGCTGCGGGCGACATCGTCAAGCGCACCTAGCCGTGCCGCGGCCGCTCCTTCGCCGCCAAATGGCAGCGTAGCCGCCGTAGCGGTAGCGTCGAAAGCCTTCTGTCCCAGCCAGTATTCGGGATTGGCACGCGCGGCCTGGGCCTCGTCGATGATGTTTCGTGCGGCGGTGCCGTACGGGTCCTGGGCAGTCTCAAACAGGCCGGTGCCGACGTCTTTCCACGTGTCCTTGAACTGATCCCAGCCATTCTGTCCAGTGAGGTCGTGAACAGACTCCTCGGTGCTCCGCCAGGCATCGCCGAAGCCCTCCCCGAAGCCGGGCGGCGGTGGCGGCGCTCCCTCCGGTGGGGTGTAGGGCAGCAGCGGCTTCTGGGCGTTCGCCACCATGTCGTTGAGGCGCTGCTCGATCTGATCGGCTGGCACCCCGTCCTGCTGCATCAGCTTGCGAGCCGTTGCCTTGAACTCCTCAACCTTGGCGGGGTCCAGGCGCGGTCCGGTGGCAGCGGGAACCGGTTGGCCGGCGACCTCATCCAACGCCTCATTGAGGTTCTCGGGCTGATCTGGGTCGGCGGTCTTCTCTGGCACGAGGAACTCGTCCAGCGGACTCTTGGCCTCATCCGCAGCATCGGTGGCAGGCTTCGCGCCAGCGTCACCCGCGGCTTCCGATGTTGATTCCGGGGGCAGCAGCATGTCCTGCCAGGTCTTGCCGGGCTCTCCAGCATCAGGACCGGCCGCCTCGGTCTTATTGTCGACCAGCTGGATCGTGGGGTCGCGACCGTCACTTGAGGCCTCGCCGTCAAAGCGAATACCTTCGAGCTCGGCAGCCTTGTCTTGAAGCTGTTGCCCGACAAGTGCATCGGTGGCAGCGAGTTGCTCAGCCCGCCAGCGGATGTACTCAGCATGCTCTGTCGCCGCAGTGACTCGGGTGGCGGCGGTTTCGGCGTCGTAGGCACGGGTGTCCGTGACCGAGAGATCCTCGCCGACCTGGAAGTCGTCGGCTTCAGCCTCGGCTATGGCCTCTAGCACTCGGCCACGCGCGCCGGCGATGTCCTGGGCACCTTGGGCCGCGATCTCGGCGGCGGCACGCTGCGCTTCACCCTGCCGACGTGCCACCGCAAGGTCTGCGGTTACACGATCGAGGGCGGCGTCCTTTGCGTCACCCGTCCAGGTGGTACCGCCGGGGCTCAGAATGTTCTGCCGATGCGATTCGAACGCAGACTCACCGGCAGCGGCGGCAGCCCGCCACCGCGTAGCGGCAGCCTCAAGATCCTTGGTGTCCCAGTCCAACACCTGGGAACGGGTTGGCACGGCCGCCCCGGTGCCAGGAGCGGCCACTGGGCTCACACCGACACCGAGGCGATGGCCTCGGCGCTGCCCCCGTCTGTCTCGTCGTAGCTGCGGCTGGCCGTGGTCACGTCGCCGGCCTGACCGGCGATCCTGGTCGCTTGGCGATGGCGGACCGAGACAGCAGCTGCGTCAAGCGCAGCGATTCCCACACCGCTAGGCCGAGCCCCAACAGACCCAGGTTCGGCACCATTTGCCAGCACATCCGCGGCGATCTGCTCGCTATCGAACGCGGCCGCCCGCAGCCCACTGCCGTCGACCTCAAGTTCGTCCGCCATCGCCCCCTCCAAACCCAACGCATGCCTACCGAGCACGCTACCGGACCCCACGAGGTGCAATGCGCAGGAAAGTGCTGGCTGCTGCGCCCTCCGCAGGCGTCCCAAAAAGTGCGCCGAGCTGGCTTACGAGTGCCGGACAATCGAGGTATGAACGACCAGCCGATACCGCCAATCGAATACCGTCCGCCGTACTCGCTGGATTTTGTGTCGCACCTCGACGCAGGCTGCTATCCCGACGAGATGACGGCCGAACTGCTCACCCAGGTGGGCTGCGATGACGAAGGAAGGCGCATGCTCGACGCGTTGACGATCGTTGGACTGGAACTGCGCATGCTCGGCGCTTAGAGCGGTCACTAGTAGTGAAATGCAGCTTTAAAGCCCTTTGAACCCGCGATCCGCAGGCGCGCGCATCGCGAGAAGTAGAAGCCGCCCACGCTCAAGTTGCTGCGGTTGTCTTGACGAACCCATCAGCGGGGACTGTAGACGTTGGCAGGGAGTTTCTACGTGGAGAAGCCCAACGCGGCGCGAAGCGATGCGCGGTGGCGAAGGTACGCATCGCCCGGATCTCGATCCGCCGCTTCGATGCGGATGAGCGGTGGATACCCCATCGCCGGAGTCGCCAAGTCCCGCAGCGCGTCGTAATAAGCGCGCTGACGCTGCCTGCCTCCGTTGCCGAAGCCACGCGCCGACTTGGTACGAAAATAGCCATCGGATTTGCGCTGCCATTTTCGGCACAGCTCCATGTACTCCTGAAGGTCGAAGCCAAGCGGTGCGTCCGGTGGATACAACTCCAGCGTCTGCAATCGGAACGACGTGAAGTGTTGCGACTCATCAACTTCGATCAGAGTGCGCGACGGCGGGTAGGTGAAGTCACCGCGAAGGCGCGTAGGACGGGCCGTCGCAAGTACCGCGAGGTCGCCGCCGAGTACAAGGTAGATGCGTTCGAGCACGTCGACAGCCAGGCGGCGCTCCCCATCAGTAGGCAGCCCGAGGTGGCCG
Source organism: Mycobacterium sp. C31M (assembly GCF_053345865.1). Lineage (NCBI taxonomy): Bacteria > Bacillati > Actinomycetota > Actinomycetes > Mycobacteriales > Mycobacteriaceae > Mycobacterium > Mycobacterium sp. C31M. The sequence goes on from NZ_JBKFAX010000012.1 coordinate 85,941, forward strand.
CGTTGATTCAGCCAGTCGACCGACTGGCCCGCTAACTTGACACCATCGGCTGCCGCTGTCTCGGCGAACATCCGCTGGGTATCCCCAACTGGCATGCTCAACATCCTCTCAGCTGCGAGAAGCTGTTGGTCTAGCGGCACCCGCGCAGGGCCGACGCCGGGTGCCAGTCTTCAACCGAGTCGGGCGCGGCTTAAGACTCGCCAATTGTCTATTCCGGCGCGCCTACATGCGGGAACGCCAGGCAGGATCTCATTCATGGCCGCTCATGATGCACCACTGACCGACGCCCAGCTCAAGGTATTGCAGTGGATCAACGACGGTTGCCCGGATGATGTCTTCGCCGGCTGGGCGCATCGAACGTCCGCCCGTGCGCTCGCGAACCGCGGCCTTGCTCGGATCAAGGGCCGCGGCGACTCCTGGGTAGCCACGATCGAGCCAGCAGGAACGCACTATCTGCAGCACGGCGCATTTCCGAAGAAACCGTCCGTTCCCCAGACGTCCCGGTCCGCTCCCCGACGGCATCGCCAGGCACGGTCAAAACCAGCCGCTGTTGCCGTCCCGGCCAGCGATGGGTCCGCACCGGATCCAAGTTCAGCGCCCTCAACGGTGCTCAAGCTCGGCGTCGCCGAGCAGCTCATCGGAGCACTGGCCCAAGCAGGGAAGTCCGGCCTCGCAGTGGCACCAGGCGATGTCCCCACTGTTCGCAGACGTCTCACGCGCGCCGAACGTGACAACCGGATTCCAGCGGGGTATCGGGTTGCCTGCGAGCCAGCAGCGATCAATGGACAGCAGGACGTGGTCCTCCGACTCCAACCCATCCCACCTTGGCACGTGGCAGCATTGCGGCCGCGGGTACGCAAGACCTCCGTACACACCGCGCTGGCAGAAGAACTCAACGACAGCAACACTTTTCAGGTCACCGGGGAACCACGCGAACGCGCGCTGCGACTGATTGACGCAATGGTTCGTGGCGCCCAAAGTCGCGGAATGTCAGTCGCTGCAGCTCAAGTCGAGGTTCACGATCGGTACGGTCGCAATCCACAGGTCCGGGACGAACTCGTCTTCACAATCGAGCCTGACAAGGTCAGCCTGCATTTCAGCCAAGGTGTCGACAAAGTCCCCCACGAACCCACCGAGCGGGAGTTGGCCCGGGCTCGGCGGGGGTACCTCTTTCCTGACTTCGACGAGTGTCCCTCTACGCACCTGAGAATCCGGCTTGGCGACGGCAAGACAGCCGCTTTCTGGTCGTCCGCCTGGGACGACTCAGACAGTCATCGGCTGGAGGACGACCTCCCCCGAATCCTCGAAGAGATCCTATTTCAACTCAATCACCAGGTCGCCGCTCGCGAGGCCGAAGAACGTCGACAGATCGAGGCTGAATACCGACTCGATCGACAACGAAAGGCATGGGACGACGCTCGGGCAGCCGCTGTCATCGCCTTCAATGACAAGTTCATCCGTGACTCAATGCTCCGGGAGGCGCAGGCCTGGCGAGAAGCAGAGGCGCTGCGCGATTACGCGGTGGCAGTCAGTGAACGGGCAGCCCGCTCGGACGAACCTGACAGCACGCGGCTCCTTGAATGGGCTCACGAGATTCGCGGGCACGCAGCCGTACTTGACCCCATCGCGACTACTGGTGGCCGGCCCGTCCCGCCGTCGCCGAGCATGGTCGACCTGACTCCCTTCATGGCCAACCATGGCATCTGGCGGCCGTGATCACCACCATCGTCCACGCCGAACCGGCACCTGAATCACTGGAATCTCCGAGGGCTTGAGAGGCCGGTCAACGTGCGGGCGGACCGTCGCCGCGGTGATACGACCCTCGACATGCTCCTGCTCAATGATCTCCGCGACGAGCGAGTGCTCATGCGATTTGAGCTGATCGATCACCCGTGCAAGCAACTCGTCTAGGCGCCGGACCTCTGCTTCAGCGGCGTCAATGCGTTCCTGCAGCGTCACGGCTCGGTGACCGCACCACGCACGTAGCAATTCGTGAAGCGGCCGACCGTATCGCAGGTAGCTGTCGTACTCCCGCTCCGGGGATGTGGTGTATCGATGGCCTGCGAGGTCCGTGGCTGGCTGACCGCGTTTGCAGAGTTCTCGGTACTTCTGCTCGTCGTCGACCACCCACGCAAGAACTGGCATCGGGTTGGCGTGGGCGATCGCCGCGGCCAGCCGCATCGTGCCCTCCGGCGACACGACGACAGCACCGTCGTCCTCGAAATAGTCGAGTTGATCAAGGACCTCATCGACAGCGACTCCGATCAGCGCCGCAAGTGCTGCACGGTCCCGAATGATCGTGACAGGTCGCGAGTACTTCCAGTTGAGCTCGGCGACTGAGTACGAGACAACTTCCCGGAATACGTACTCGATCGCTCCGCTTTCGGCGCTATCAAGGGGTTCCTCGTTGAGGAAGCGCTCCCAGTGCGCCATGAGCTTGTCGTAGTCCCCAACCTCAGACCAAGAGCCATGCAGACGCCCGGCAGGTATGTTCTCCACGGTTCCGGCCTTCTCGCCTTCGAGGAACTCGACCTCGTACCGAGGTGTCTTCTTACGCTGATCAATCGCAACGACCCGAACCCGCTCCGAAGGATCGAACTCACGCAGACGATAGATGTGCTCCGTTCCGGGCACGATCAAAGAGGCGTTCACCCATCTACTTTCCACCACAAGAACCCGCACCGCTGCTCAGCACGGCGAAGGGGGCCACTCTCGACAATCGGGGTAATAGTCGGCCGGCGCGCGTCCGACTGATCGCGCGGTGCTCGCAAATAGCACTGCACCGCCAATGAAGAAGTGCAATCAGCCCAAGTCGGCGAAGATCTTCCGAATAGCCTTCTTGTGTCGTACGTCCATGAGCTGCTCATGAAGCGGCGACGATTCCGTCACCGCAACAATTACCCTGACTCTGCGATCCGTGCGTTGCGCCGGATCGGTCTGAAAGGTGCGTACCTTCCACCCGAGGGAACGACCCGCGCGACGTCCAAGGCCTCGGACTTTCGCGATTTCTTCCACATCCTCTTCGTTGAAGTCGCAATCGTATTGAGACCGTTCCTTCAGCTCAGCGACGATTTGCTCGAACAGAAGGCGATCTCTTCCGGTCAGGTCACCGTTCAACGTGTTTCCTCCCAGTTAGCTCATCTGGCGCAAGCCGAATGCTGATTGCCAATTCTATCGGGGTTATACGTGGGTGAAACGAGGATCAGGTGCATCGTGGCCGGTGTTTCGACACACCGTCTCCGCCTACGCGCTGTTATGCACGGTCCAGGTCGCCGAGACTCGCATCGATTGCCGACCAGGACGTCGGTCAGCTGCTCTAGGCTCCGATCATGGGCAGGCGCATGGCCGACGCGGAGTTCCGACAGCATCAACACGAACATCACCTCGATCCGCACATCGCGCCGATCAACCAGCTTGTCGCCGAACTACAAGACCCTGGCAGCGGCCGATGGCTGCCGGAGGTTGCCCCAATGCACGGCGGCACCGATGCGCTCGTACTGTCCGTGCTTCGCGACCCGGGACCCAAGACTCAGCTTGGTAGCGGATCTGGGTTCCTCTGCATCGAGAACGACGATCCGACGGCCGAGCGACAGCTCGATCTATTTGAGCAGCACGGTATCTCACCGCGTCAGGTGCTGCCGTGGAACGCCTATCCCTGGTACATCAACAGCGCACCCAACGCGGGCCAGCTCAACGACGGAGCCACGGTGCTCCGTCGGCTGCTAGATCTCACTCCGCAGTGCCGGGTGGTGTTGCTCCAAGGCACACATGCTGCCGATGTCTGGCGCCGCGTTCTCAAACAGTCGCCGACACTTGCACAGGAACGAAATCTTGAATCGGTCGAGAGTATTCATCCGGGTCGCCAAGCTCTTTGGACACCAGATCCTGCAGAGCGGCAAGCCCGGCTCGACAAGCAAATGGATGCCTATGCGCGCGTCGCTGCAATAGTCAACCTCGGGTAGGTAGGTCGTGATGCCACTGAACCGGATATCGAACGAAATCGATACCCCAACGCCGGCCGTCCGAGCTAGATTGAGCACCATGAACGTCGGACAGCGCAAGCCTCGGGACTCGGTGGAGACACCGCGGCCCCTGTTCGTCCTCATCCGGGGGTAACGGGCAGGGGCCTTGTCCCCGGAGGCTTTGCCTTGTCCCGCACTGATGCTCACACTCCACTTTGGGTTCGCCTTGCCCGCGGCGAACTCGCCGTAGAGGCACACCATGCGTCCACTCATGACTACTGCGATCTTCCTGCGCGTCCGTCGACTGAACGTCCGACGCGATGTCCCTCCACGAAGTGCTATTGGTCGTTCCGCTACACCGGCACCGCTATTTGCTCCTGCTGGATGTGCCACGCGGGCTGGGAGTTTCGCCGATCCAACCGGCGCGTCCGACAGCGAGGCAGGGTGGATTTGCGTATCTCCCTACGGCAGTGGTCCAGCGGCGATGACTCGGCATTCGACGAACTCACCAATCCGCACCGAAAGCTGTTCTGGTAACCGATCCATGGAGCAAAGCAATTCAGTTGCCATGCATTGCGTGATCGGCCAGCATGGGCACCCATGCGCATCATCTTGGTAACCGGCGCTCGCGACTGGCCGGATGACCACCTCGTGTGGGGTGCGCTCTCAGGGCAGGTACGAGACCATGGACCGTCCGTGCTCGTTCACGGTGGTCTACCAGTCGGCGTCGATGCACTCGCCCACGAGTGGCTCCACCTCGATGATCCGATGTGCGATTTGCCGTGCTGCGATCCAGACATTCGACGGGCAATGCAAGTAGTCGAGGAGATCTATCCCGTCGACCTGCGAACGGACGGGATCGGTGGCATCGCGGCACGCAACCAACGGATGGTTGATCGGGGCGCTGACGTGTGTCTGGCGTTCATCAACACCGCATCGAAGAGCTCGATCGACTGCATGACCCGCGCACGCATCGCGGGCATTCCGGTCATCGAACGCGGTCCTGAAGTAGGGCCACAGGTTGACCACCGGACGCTCTGCTGCGCGGAGTGCGTCCATCCTGCGATCGATCACGGGGCCGCAGGGTGCCAGGTATACGGCCACTTCGATGACTGCAGCTGTACCGGCTACCGGGTTGATCCGATGGACCTGGTGTAGAACGCCCTGACATTCCGACCACCCAACGCTTCACGAAGTCTGTCGGTAGTCCTCCCTACACTAGATTCACGCTGAACCGGAGGTCGCAATGATCACTGCGAGAGAACTTGCCGACGAACTCGGCGTGCCCGAGGACGACGTCATGACTGCGCTCCACGAGATGCGCGAGCTGACCCTCACACCGGACAGCAGCGTGCGGGACAACATCGCTGAGGAAATCCGCGAACGCTTCCGAGAGGGTCGACAGATCGCGCGACCGCAGGCCGACACCGTTCGCCTCGCCTCCGACGAACAGCTGGAACGCCTGCGTAAGAAGCTGGGCGGCACAGAAGCTACTTCGCCGTTACCTCAGATCGACCTGACGCCTCCGCCTCCAAGAATCGCCAGGCAGAAGCCACGGAATTGGCGGCCAGGCAATCCGCCGCTTCCCAAAGTTGTCAGAGCGCTCGCCGACCAGATCGTCATGCATAGCGACGTCCTGCGTCGCCCGCCAGGTGTCGTCTTTGCCGATGAACTTGCCGAGGCGCAAAGTCGAGCGGACGGCTGGATGAAGCAGCGCATTGAATGCGGCGCATTCTTCACCGACGACGACATCGTCCGATGGATCGTCGCATTCCCTCATGAGGTGCTGCGGCCGGAAGAAGTGTTCGAGCTGTCCGCCGCGGGACTGGCTGCCCAAGATGTGCAGCTGCGCCTGTGGTACGGACGCATCAACAGCGGCCGACTTACGTTGTTGCAGCAGATCCGCCGCGGCGACCTATCCATCGGCAAGGCTGCGGCAGACATCGCTGAGTTCAAACGCCGGCAGGGAGCCAGCTGAGCTGAAAGGCTCCGTCCATCGTTAAGCAGCCTGCCAGGACTCGCACGAGAGTCGGCGGTGCACCCTGGAGGAATGGCCGGGCTTAGCGCTCGCTGCGAATCGTCTTCTCCCCACCGTCTTTACCCACAATCTGAGTGATCTCAATGGTCTCAGGCACCAAAGGTGGAATGATGCTGTTAACGTTCTCACCGCCAAACTTCCCAAGTACCTGGTCGGTTTCGATGTACTGCGGTTCGTCACTCACGGTTACTCCCTTTCGATGATCACGCGCGTCGGCTCATCTGGCGCGGGTTGCTGTTGAGACGCTTGGTAGACGTTTAAGCCGGCCAAGAGCACGACGGACGCAGTAGCAAGCAGCAGCAGACGGAACTTCACGGCAACGCCCCACTTGCCATCAATGAGTCGAATCGTCTCGCCGATGGCTTCTTGGTGTCCGAGCGCGAGATTCCAGTGCATCCTCATCGGGACGATCTCGTTAGCGACCAAGCCCTCAGCGGCATCATGCGCGACGTTCACCCGCCACGCCTGCGGCCAGTAAATCGTCACCGCGACAAGCGAGCCGATTCCATATGCAACCATTGAGAAGATAAAGAAGATGCCCTTCGGGCTATCGGAGAGTCCGAAGAAGGTGGCAGCACCGGTGGCAAGCGCCAGAACCGTCGTGGTGTTGGTCCGATATGTCGCGAGGAGCTTATCCATGACTTCGCGAGCCGCTTTGGATTCTTCGTAGAACAGCTCGACCGACCCGGCATACATCCGCGCCTTCGGCGGGTGCGCGACAGACGGAGGCTCGGTCACCCTTCTCCCCCGGGTCCATCGACGAAACTTTGCAGGTAGGCGTCGGCAAAGTCGGTCTTTATCTTGACCCAGAGCGGGCTGTGGTCCGACATCTGAAACGTGCGCCAGAACTGGTAGTACTCGAGCTCATCGTCGTCATCACCACGGTCATTGGTCGCACCGCCGTCTCGGGCTGCCTTAATGTCACCCCTATACGCATCGAGCTGGTCGTCGCGGAATACATGGTCGTAGACATCGAACATGCCGCCGGTCTCGACCTCGAACCGCTTGTCTTGGACCCGCACTGCGATCTGGTCGTAATAGTGGGCGCCGTCTTCGCGGACCTGGTCGCCGTCGATTTTATCGGGTATCGAAAATCCGCGCTTTCGGAGCGCATGTGCCGTTGCATGCTCAGGGCTTATGACGTTGAAATCGCCAAGTAGGATGTAGTTTTCGGCTTCGACCCGCGAATACGCCCGTCCGGCGGTCTTTGCGGCGAGCTTGTCCGCTTCAATCTCCCGGTCCTGGCGGTCTGCGAAGAAGGCGACCAGCTTCTCGATCTCCTGGATGCGCCGTTTGAGTTTGTCCCCGGAGTCCTCACCGTAGTAAATGTGCACCGTGCAAAGGCTGAACTTGAACCACCCCGACTGGAACGCAACCAGAAACGGCGTCCGCGCAAACTGCCCGTTGCCTTCGATCTCGGGACGCTCTTTCGGTGCACGCTTTGCGTCCTTGGGCGCGACGATCGTCTTGCTCTGCGGCAATACAACTTCGCCGGCGATCTTCCGGAAGAAGACCTTGTCCTTATTGAACAGAAATGCCATCCGCTCGTCGTTGCCGCTGACCCCTTCAGTCGCGTCGGTGACGATGTAGTCCCATCCGCCGCCGAGGATGTCCATCACTCGACGGAGTGGCTCCAGACTGCGGTTGATTTCCTGGACCGCCACGAGATCGAAGGTACTGATGACTTCGGCAATGTAGTAGAAAGACTCGTCTTTACGCGGACCGAACTTGAACCCGTTGCCGTCGAAGTCACGGATGTTCCACGTCGCGAGTAGCAGCGAATCATCTGACCGATGCTTTCGAATCGGTGACATTGCCTTTCGGAGCGCCAGAATGTGCTCTGCACACCGAGCGAGCTCATCCGGCCGGTTCTTGAATACCACCCGGAGCCGTGCATAGATGTTCGACATAGGCGTCTCCCCCGTAACGCGCTACTGACCGATTATGGCGGCAGCATACAGCCTAGCGGTCTACGAGTCCGCGATTCGCAAACCAGTTTATCTAGCCGCCACCTTGCTCGTTGACAACGCAACCAGACCGTTCAATCGGCGGACACCACAGCACTCAAACGAATGCACGAGCAACGGACGGGCAATCCCTCGAAATGGAGCTGAATTCATCCGAGCTACGGCCGCGAATCGGTCGGCATCTACTCGGTGATTAGTTCGCCAAGGTCCTGCTGAATCGTTCTGGTCACCGCCTGCTGAAAGTCCTGGGCAAGGACCGAATCGACTTCCGAGAGGTAGCGCCACGCCTTACGCTGAGAGATTCCGGCAAGAGGGCGGCGATCACCCCGAAGTAATCCGTAGAGATGGGTCGCCAGCTTCACGTATCCAGTCCTCCCGGCAATAGGAACGAACTGATCCGTGAGCGGAGAGCGGATGGCGAGGTAGGGGTCAGTGAGCATCTCGAAGGAAAAGTCGACAATCTTTTGTGGCCAGTACACCGCTGCGACCTCACCGACAACCCCCGCAGAGCTCAGTTGTTGGTAATGCGCGGCGTTGTCGACGAATACGACGAGTGATGAATAGCCATCGACACGCCACTCTGTGCCGATGAGACCCGTCCTGACGGGCAGCGGGTTCCAGTAGTGATGGAAGGACGGACGCTCGTCGAGGCGCGGACTGATATCGAGGGTGCCGAATCCAGGCACCCGGAGCCAAGTATGTCCACCCCCGCCGTGACCCACGGATGGATCGCCCTCGTCGCGGGGCGGCTGCGAGAAAGCAGTCTTACCGTGCACTAATTGGGCTTTGACACCGTGGGCTGCGAGGACCGCAGCGAGGACTACTGAGTGGTCGCGGCAGCTCCATCCGGAATCCCACGAACGATCCCGATCGTTGTAAAACGGGGCAACATGAAGCAACGCGTGCAAGTCGTCGCGAGCTCTGCTATCCAGAATCCGGTTCACCTCCTCGACCACAACAGGGTGGCGTGGCCCGGTCGGCTGATCCGAATAGTCGCCGATAGATCGTGTCGCGGTGCAGTCGGTCACCCGGCGGATCATTGCCACGACCTACATCCTCGCGCCTCACCACCAGCTGTCGCGGAAGCCGAGTCGCTTCCGCGCGTCCTGCAGTTCGCTGTAGTCGGGATCTTTCACCGTCGGCGTCCCGATTGGACGCTCCAGCGGGTTGCGGCTCGCACAGTAATCGTTGCACCAGCGCAACCACGCATGAGCAGCGGCGCGACCATCATCGTCAGCAATCGTCTCAATCCGCTGCTTCATCGCGGTAACCAAGTGACTTTGCTTTATCCCGAACCGACGTGCTCTACGTATAGTCGCGAAGAAGGTCGAGCGGGTCGACTTCCAGGAAGTCGGCGATTCGCTCCAGCGTCTGCAGTGTCAGGTTCCGTTCACCGCGTTCGACGGCGCCCATGTAGGTCCGGTGCACGCCCATGTAGTCGGCGAAGGCCTCCTGGCTGTACCCGTGCTCCAGCCGATAGCGGCGCAGATTGCGCCCCACGATCTTCTGTAGCTGACCTTCCATATCGCCACAGAACGATTCCGTTCCGCTACTTGACGGTCTACAGACTTATATGTAGCGTCCCAGGTCCTGACGGGCGGCGGAGGAAGGGGACGAACATGGCCGGCGGCGACTAAATCAACACGAACTGTCAGATCACGCTGCCTCGCGACCTTGGTCGCGGGGCAGTTCTGACTTCAGCGTCCAGGTGAACGCGAATCCCGCCTTCGAGAGCAGCCACCCAGGCGACTCCACTGAAATAACCCGGCCAGGAACGGTACTCGGCAACTGCGATACCTGCGGCGGCACAAGTGCGCCCACGGTGTCGCTGACACGCATCTGCGCGATGTCGGTATTGGTGTAGTCCATCGTCAGGGAAACGTTCCGACCCGGCTGCGGAAGCTCGAAAAACAACCGGTGGCCCCACGTTGGTGTCACGGTGCGGAACACCTGGCGGATGCGCACTTGCTCTCCAGTCTGCGCAGCAGCGCCGAGGTGAACCGTGTATGTCTGGCCTGTCTTGCGTGCAGTACGCGAAATCTGCTGAGGATCTCCATCGACGGTGAGTTCGAGCAGTTCGTAGAACCGCCGATCGGCGGCATCTATGCCTGGCCGGGGTGTCATAAACCACGCAGCTGTCGCTGGAGCGTCTAAGACCAGGTCATGATACTCATCGCGGTCCGATACACACGCGAAGCGCCGAACCGGCCCGGACGGCACAGTGGTGTACTCCCACTCCACGACGACGTCAAACAGAGGAGTGCCGCCGGCACTCCTGTCTGATGCATTAGAAAGTCTGACGCGAACCTCAACGTCGTACCAACGTTCAGCGGCGTGGATGGCTTGGTCGCGGATGTCGCGGTAGATCTCGCGGGCGAACTGCTCATCGCCAAGCCGCAAACTCATGACGTTGGACGCGATGTCGTCGAGGAGTTCTGGATTTGCAACGCGTTTCAGGTCGTCTGGGTGGATGGCGAAGCCTTCGATCACGGCATCACGCATGGCCGGTGCTTGTTCCTTGATGATCTCCCGAAACTGCTCGACCGTCGCTTCCTCCTGATCTTTGCGGAAGCTGTACTCGAAGAGGGTGCCGAGAAGCCCCGCACCGAAAAGGGTTCCGCCGAGTTCGGCGAGCGGCACGGCGTGCAGCCAATTCCAGGTGCCGAGGTCCAGGTCTGCAATCCAGCCGTTGAGCATGATGAGCAGAACACCCGAAAATGTCAGGGCGACGGCAAGCAGAGCCGCTTTGGTCTTGCGGAGACGAGACGCCGTCGATGATCGTCGGTTACCTGGCATTGCTTATGGCTATTGTAGCAAACCTGCAGTTCAGAGCCTATAGCCAACGAACCATTTCGATCAGGCGGATGACGAGATCGCCAGTACATGCATCGCCCGACGCACACCGGCGTGTAAGTATCTTCCCTGCAGCGTCGCTTCGTGCGCGAACCCGAGTTCTTTGAACAGTTCGAGTGACGGATTGTTGCCCTCTACGACCCAAGCTTCCAGGCGCCTGAGGCCAAGATAGCCGAATCCCCAACTGATTACGTGCTGAACTCCCGCTCTGCCGTAGCCGCCGCGGCGGTCGGCTGGGTTCCAGATGCAGACGCCGATCTGAGCAAGGCGGTTTCGCCAGTCGATGGCATGCAGGGAGCATTCACCGACGAGGCGACCATCCGATTCCTCGACAACGAAGCTGTACTCAGTGGCCGGCTGCGGCCCGGCAGTCGCGGCGATCTTGCGGCGCAATTCCGCAGGACTGCGGGGACGCCAGTAGGGCGGTCCGTATTGTGCCAATTCTTGCCAGTCGGCGCAGGCGCCAACGATTACTGCTACGTCGTCGTCGACCAACGCCCGGATGTGCACCGTCTCGCCCCTTTGGTTCTCGCCGTCGGCGATAGATTGACCGCCACGGAATCAGCGAATGCTACTTATAAGTGGCGCACTCTTCAAATAGCCGACCTCCCCATCCCTTGCCATCCGATGAGAATGAATTGATCGGACCGACCTGGCCGACATCAAGAGGCCGAATCTACCCAGCTGACGCAGCGAATGACCTAAACCAGCGCCCAATGCGCGTTGGTTGTCGGTGTAGTTTGCAGGGCAACTACGGTGGCGCGATCGCCAGCCGCCAAAGCGATTACCGTCGCCCCACCCGAGGCGTTCACTGTGACGGTCCCCGTACTGTTGTTGATGATGATGTGCCTCACCCCGGCAACGATATTGGTGGTTGGCAGAATGCACGTATGCGTGGTGCTGCCGGTGAAAACTTGGACCTCGCTCGAAGTCAAGGTCATGGTGGTGGAACCTGCGGCAGTAGTAGTCGTGCTAACGGTAGCCACCCATCGCGACGACGAGATCGTCTTTGATGTAAGCGCTTCGGCGCCGCCAAGCGTGGCGAATACCAGCGCGCGCCATTGAGATGCCAGGGTTGGATTAGCGACCATAGCGACGAAAAGCCCGGTACGTCCGGATGCAAGCGCTTGATTGAATACGTTGTCAGGTCCATTGACGGTGATAATCCCGTTAGAGCTGTTGTGAATCCAGAAGATTGCCCCAGCGGCAGTATCGGGTCCAGGCAAGACAGCGGTATGACTCGCAGACCCAGTGAACACTTGTGTGGGAACATCCTGGGATGTCAGTGTCTTGGTGCCGCCGCTGGTTGGCGTCGTCAGTAGTGGCCAGCCTGAGCTGGTCGATGCATCCAGGATCTCCGCTACCTGTGCCCGATTGGCAATCGGGCCATCGCGGCGTACTTCGCCGGTGTCGTACCAGAGATTGCGGATCTCGCACGGCACGTCAGCCACGTTGTTCTCGAACTGCTCCCAGATGGCAAAGGTACCCGTCGAGTTGGCAATTGCATCATCTCGGAATCGCACGAATGATCCGTCTGGATGGAAAAGCGTTGCTTCTCCGTTATCGGGGTCGATCCATAGCTCGATCTTGCGCCACTCGCCGTCCCACACGGTGGCCGGGCGACCGTGCGTGGTGTACTGAGCGTACTTTCGTTCGACACTGGGCAAGTTCGCCGGGTTGAAAATCTCAGAACAGTGCCAGACGCCATTGCCGTAGATCACGAGGTGCATACCGGCTACACCGGCTACGAGATTACCTCCAGGAGAGGACCACGCGGAGACGGGAAGAACAATCGCCAACGCTCCGACCGAATTTGGCGCCCAACGTACCTCGCAACCGATGCGGCGCACTCGCCCTCCCGCGTTCACCTGATAATAGGCCGCCGAAGCCCCCGATGGATTCGTAGGAGTGTGGACGATCACGCCGCCATCGACTAGGCCAGCGGAATTACCAAATGACGACACAGCCTGGCCAGTGTCCATCGCGCCAATAGCGCCGTTGGCCTTGCCAGTTGGTGTGTAGTGACCGTCAGGATGGACGGCGGGAACATCCAGCACCTGCCGTGCCTGCGCGGCTGTCGAAGCCTGCACAATGGCCTTGCCTGCAACGCCGGCGTCAGATATGTCGCCGGATTCTGGAAGCCACGAATCCGCTTTCGCGGATATAGTCGCTCGGGCGTCAGCGGAGTTCATTCCCGATGCCACCACAGCGGGCTTACCGCTAATCGTGCTCCAAGTCGGTGCAGCTTGATTGAGTTTGGCCTGAACGCCACCATCGAGCAGCGCCTCGGTGATTGATCCGTCGGCGACACTCGCGGCGTTGACTGCATTATCTGCAATAGCGGCATTCGTAACGCTATTAGGGGCAATGACATTCGCGGTCACCGAGTTGTCTTTGAGCGTCCCATCCGCCTTGTGAGACTGGGCCAGGTAGTCGTTGAGGACGTCACCCCACGTTCCGCTGTCACCACCCGGACGAGGAAGACGAGCCACTACAACGACTCCCGGGAAGTCAGCTCACCGCCTGCAAGGTTTCGATATGACCCAAAGATATTCACTAGTACCACAACGCTATTCGAGACTCCATACTTACCTTTTCAATAACAATAATAAAACGCTTCAGCCTTACTTGCAAGATCAATCATGTTGGGAATGAATAAATTAACCACACCGGTTCACAATTTTCTGTGCTGTTGCGCAGCTGCATCGGCGGCGCGATGATGAATGGCAATCGAGGCAGGACAGGCCGGTCAGAGGCCAGCATGCAGTCGCCAATGAAGTGAGGTGTCAGCGCACATGGCTCAGATAGCAACGACGACGGACGGCGTCATCGAGTACAACGGCATGTTATGGAAGCCACGCCGTGGAGCGACAGCCACGGCAGATGAGTTCATTGCGGCCCAGGACACCTGCAGAGAGATCTCTGCAGACAGCCGCTGGAATCCATGGGTCGCGGAGGATCGGGCTGCCGAGCACGAGGCGGCGGCGCAGGTAGTCGGCCAGTGGCGCCGCGCCGAGCCCGGCCATCGAATGTTGACGATGAAGCAAATCGAGGCGCGATGGGCACGGGAGGATCGGCAGCGCGAAACCGATCGAGCGAAGCAGAAGCAGGCGCGCGAGGAGCGAAAGGCACACTACGACGAACACCGCGCTACCGCGCGCCTGAGCCTGTTCGAAAATCAATCTGCGCTCCAGCACGATGAATTGGAACTAACTGGATACATGGACGGCACGCGCGCCCCAAAGATGGACGCGGATCGACGCCGCGAGCAGATCGTCGCGCTGCAGCAGTCGATCGAAACCCGACGCCGGGAGATCGACCGCTTGATACCTATCGTGGGCGATCCGGAGACGGTGTTCGATCAGAACGGCTGGCTACCGTCTGAGCGCCGCGATGCGATGCTGCTTCACTACAGATACGAGCGTGAGCGGCGGGTACGGAAGCTTCGCACTGAGATCCCCGAGCTAGCAGCGACTGTCGAGCGTGGAGAACGGTGGAAGCTCGATTCGATGCGCCGTGAGCTCGACGCGTTATTGGCCGTGCCCCCGTTGACCGCCGACGACATGTGCAGTGACTGCGCCACGCCTATCGCCAGGCACGGCTGGTCAACGCCTCCCTTCGACGGCCCGTGCCCGGCCTGGCCGAGATGGCGGGCGCGACTCAAAAAGGCTTGGGCGATCCTCGAAGCCGGCTCACGTGACGCAACGAAGCAGGTGGGACCGACTCCACCGAAGCCACAGCCGCTCGCCACGATCCCATCCGGTCTACCGATAGCTGAGGTCACTCGTCGATTACAGGAACTCGAGGAACAGTTTCCAGAGGCCGAAGTACGGCGCGGACGGGCCAATAGGTGGGAGCTCTGGCCGAAAGAGTCCTGACATCGCGTCCGTAGGTTCAGCGGTGGCGGAGGAAAACCGGAGTCGTCCGGCGGTCATGGCAACGCCACGACACGACGCTGGTCAGTAGGTCCCGCAAGAAGGCGCAAAAGCCGGCTGTCGGCACGCGGGAATTTCACTGGCTACCAGCTGCAGGTACTGCGAGACTCAGCAACACCGGAATGCTCTCGTATGCAATCAATTCCAAGCAAAGCAAACGCATTCACCGCTTGATATTGACGCGTGCACAGGGTAGAAGGAATGACGTGATGCCACAACGTGCAATCAACTCCCCCGCTCACGCCGATGCCGGCGTCAAGCTCACACAACAAATGGTCGGCGTAACTAAATATGGCGACACCAGCAATCCGATAATTTACGGGCCAGTCTCTGGTCCAACACTCGCGCGAGCGTTGGTCGACAACATCTCACGACTTGGCGAAAGCGGGCAACGGGATGACGGGTTGTTCATGATCGATTTTGGCGGGATCCAGATGTTCTGGATCCTGCAGTCGACTGGCAATCATAGCTGCGCAAGCTTTTTCAAGTATAAAGTTATTGACTCCCTCTCTGCGACAATGCAATTGCGTCGACTCCTGGATGGTCTTAGCTACACAGCATCTGCGCTTGGCTGCACAGCCGACTACGCGTCCGACGGTCAAGTCGACTCAGCAGCCGCCACAATCATTGAGTCGGGCCGAACGATGATGGTCCGTGAACTATTCGCATAGGTCATTTACACGCCCTGCATCCGCACCAGACGGGCCGCCGACATCCGCATAAACTAGATTCCCTGCGCTGATAGGCTATAGATCAACGATGACGCGGGCCGGTCCAACCAAAATGTTGAACGGTCATGACGGATCGGCCAGATCATCCCGCAACCCGCAGTGCCTCGAACACGGTCCCGGCAACGTCGGCATAGCCAAAATCGTTGGCGTGCAATGTATCGTTCATGTAACCGCCTGCGTTGTACGCGGCATACGAGCCAATCCGAGCGAACATGTCGATAATTGGCAAACCCAGACCCTCGATCTCTGCCACATACTGACGCTCCAGCGCAGCAACATTCACCGGACCGCTTGGGATCATCGTCTTGATAATCACGTCCCCGGAGACCTGCGCAGCAGCGATCACCTGCTGAAGATTCGACAGGTAGGTGGCCGCGTCCAGGTTGTGCGCGTTTGCATCATTGATCCCCAGATCAATGATTGTAAGGGCCGGGGCGTACGCCTTGATCGAACCCAGCGCGCCATAGTCATTCGATGCATTGTCGTACGGGTAGCCGATCCAGTTCGCCGTTGATGACCCTGACGCACCCGCGTTGCCCACGCGCACCTGCCGGGTCGTTGATAGATAAGGCTCCACGCCCAGGATGAAGAGTGTCTTTGTCGTCGCGTCGTGGGTGATGGTCACCGTGTTCGACGTGGACGCGGCCGCTGCCGTGACGGTGACCTTGCGGACTGGCGGCGACCCGCCCAACTGACTGACCGGCACCGACGATCCGCCTGTGGCTGAAGCGGTGAACGTCGCATTCGAGGACAACGACACGTAGTAGATGTCATAGGTGTCGGCCAAGACGCCATCCGTGTAGGTGAGGCTGGTACTCGCGGTCGCCGACGCCCAGAAGCACCCGAAACCACCGAAACCTACCCATTGCTGGCTGATCTGACTATTCAGAGCCCACCCTGTGCCGCCGAACCACCGTTGGTCAGCTGTCTGAGAGGTACCTTTCGACTTCGGTATCGCCAACCCTCGACAAGTCGGGATCAGATGGGAGTTCATCATCGACGTCAGGAATGTCGGCCACGACTTATTCTGTGGCACAGTTGATGACGTGGACCCGCCAATTCCAACCGATGTCGAGTCGCCGATGACGAGCAGTTTGGCGTCACTCGACCCGGCGCGGACGTTGGCCAGCGCACGACGCCACTTCAGAAGACTAGTCGGAGTGAAGTTCAATAGGCTTGCGTGGACGCCCGGTGCAGCTTGATTCAGTTTCGCTTGGACGCCGCCATCGAGCAGCGCTTCCGTAATCGTCCCGTTCCCAATACTGGCTGCATTGACTGCGTTGTCAGCGATCGCGGCGTTCGTAATGCTGTTCGGAGCTAACACATTTGACGTGACAGCGTTGTCCTTCAGCGTCCCATCCGGCTTGAGTGATTGGGATAGGTAGTCGTTGAGGACGTCACCCCAGTTGCCATGGTCGCCGCCAGGTTTCGGGAGGCGGGCCATCTAGCGAGTATCCCTTCCGCGGTGCAGACTTCGACGTACCACGAAGCTCGCCATAGTTGCCACGATGACCGCGACCGCGATCGGTGCGAGGATGCCAAAGCTTCCGCCACTCAGGATCTCCTGGAACACGCCAGTATTCGGCGCCCCGACCGTTTGGGTAGTGCAAGTGCCGAATGATCCGGCACCGTACGAATTATCGATTGCATCTGCGCAGTTATAGCTTGCCATTTGTATCTCGAATTAATTATTACTATTGCTAAAATAGCATAACCATTCTACGATTGGAATTAGAAATAGCGGTATTGTGCGGATTTAGAATTAATTAGTTTATGGACATACGAAATCAATGGAATCAACTTCTCGCCAAGAAGATGCACAGGCGAGACTTTGTGGTACACGTCGCCATCGGAGCAGCGGGGCTTTTCGGTGGCGGCGTGCTCTTCCGCCTGGTGCAGCGCAAGCAGCTCAACACTCGCAGCAGCGAGGTTAGTGGCGTGTCGGCCTACGGCGGCGGCAATCAGGGCGGTGACAAAACCCGGAAGGCTGCGTAGTGGCCCGCCTCCCGAAACCTGGCGGCGACCATGGCAACTGGGGTGACGTCCTCAACGACTACCTATCCCAATCACTCAAGCCGGATGGGACGCTGAAGGACAACGCTGTCACGTCAAATGTGCTTGCTCCGAACAGCATTACGAATTCGGCAATCGCAGACAGCGCGGTAAACGCAACTAGCATTGCGGATGGGTCTGTCACCGAGGCATTACTTCATAGCGACGTGCAGACGAAGCTGAATCAGGCGGCACCAACCTGGACCACCCTCAGCGGCAAGCCTGCCGTAGTGGCGGCAGGGGTTGGCGCGGCGGAGGCAAGGGCTGCGATCGGAGCGGTGACAATATCCGACGTATCGGCAGGTTACGTCGTCCAAGGGCCCAATCCCGCTGGCTTTGTTTCGAAATGTGCAATCGGGGTGAATGCGGTAGTTGGCATCGCTGGCGACTCCACCGCCGACAAACCCTATGAATACCTAGCGATGGGCCTCGCGGCTTTCGTCAAACAGTTTCCTCGAATGAATGCGGATTACTATCAATGGGACGGCACGTCCACCTACGGCACGGTAGTGCCGATCCTGACCGGTATCACCAGCCGAACGGTCGTAATGCGTGATGACTTCAACCGAACGGCAGCCGATATTGTTGGTTCTGCGCCCAACGTTGGCGGATCCACATGGAGCCAAACAGGTACGGGCGATGGCGATTGGCTATTGGATGGGAGTGCTCTTGTTGCAACCGCTGATGTCACGTCGGGGTATGTGCTCAATACCGTCGGTACAGGGGACGGCGAGCTCGTCACACGGGCAACGTTGCAAAACCTTGACGCACCCCGCTTTTACATCAAATGGGTCAACTCGTCAAACTACATTCGGCTGGTTCTAGAGACCAACTCCTCTGGGCAAGTCAGGCTTTCACTCGGAAAGTGCATTGCAGGCACTTTGTCGGCGTTAGGTACAGCGTCGGAATATTTTTATAACAACACTGGCGTCACAACCTACGACGTGACATGTCGTATTGTAGGCACCCGTGTTACTGCGTCTCTTAACGGTCAGATGGTCGGCGGCGCACTGACCGCTAGTGATGTGTCCGCGTTATCAGGCGGCAATCAAGTAGGACTGTCGGGAACTAACCGTGGCTCAACATCAATTGATTTTATTGAGTGGGCGACAGTCACTGCGGCACCAACTCCAAGTACCGTCACGATATACAACGCTAGCAAGTCGGGATCGGTTCTTACGTACCAGGAAGGACTTATCGGAACGCTGTTCCCCTCGGGCATAACTTTTGACACCGTCATTATCAACTCTGGACACAACTACTCCGCGGCCTCGTCCGGCGACTACCTGACCGCTATCGATTCATTCATCGCATCGCTCAGGACGGTTCAACCGTCAACAGCTATCGTCATTGCCTCTCAGAACCCCAGGCTCGCACCGGCGACGTACGTTACCGAGCACGCAAATCGCATTGTCGCGCTGCCTACATACGCAGCGCGACGGAGCTACGGATACATCCCCAGCTATGAGTCGTTTGCGACACTCATGGCATTATCGTCAGCCTACATTCAGTCGGATGGAATTCATCCCACTGGAGCGATCGACGGTGGTGCAGGGCTGCAATCATTGGCGACGCTCACGTACCTGAATCGCCAGGCTGGATTTGAGTCATAACTGTCGACCGGGCGGTAGTACTGACTCGGTGGACCCACTCGTCGATCGTTAATCATCTTTCTTTGCAGTCGCTTTCACGGCATCCAAATGGTCCGCATACAACTCAGCAGCACTAACCCCAATCGGCTTGGTGCTCCCGGGCGCATACCAATCGGCGATCTGGAGCCACTCCTCATCGATGGCTG
This sequence comes from Mycobacterium sp. C31M, assembly GCF_053345865.1. NCBI lineage: Bacteria > Bacillati > Actinomycetota > Actinomycetes > Mycobacteriales > Mycobacteriaceae > Mycobacterium > Mycobacterium sp. C31M. The sequence goes on from NZ_JBKFAX010000012.1 coordinate 105,277, forward strand.
CCACATAGTCGTTGCACGCCGTGATGGTGCTGTGCACCTGGCTAGCGCTGGAATCGCCAGCAACCTCGGCCTCATGGCCAGCGTGGACGAACTTTTGCCATATGTCATGGATCATCTCACCCTGCGTGCTCGCCTTCAGCTGTCCGTAGAAGGGCTGAGCTTCTTCAAGCTGCGATGTCGCGAGCGTGCGCCGCAGCCACGAATCGTTTTCTTCGTTGATTGGGTTGTGCCAGCCGATTCGGTAGATCATGTCGCTAATCTCGCTCTCCCGCTTGGAATCCGAGAAAAGCCACATTCCTCCGTGTCTGGACATGAACCTCTTGATCTCAAGCAGGAACTGCGCGTAACGATAGAGCGAGCTGCGCGCATACCCCCAAGCTTCATGAACCGGATCAAACGGTTGGGCGCTACCCGGGTCCCACGGCAGATGGTCGGCCGGTTCGGCTTTGTACATCGCTAAGGCTGCCTCCAGATCCGCTGCGAGTGCGTACGCCGGCGTCCATATCCTGAAGTAGGCCTCGAACCGTTCCACCCACGCCACCGCGAGCCGACTATCGGCCGGGTGGCGTTTTTGCATTTCTACGTTGGCGCGCCGCATCGCGGTGTCCCGCGCGAGAGCAAGAATTCCTTCTGCCGTCTCCTCGATGATCACCTTCTCGTGCGACTTGCGGAAGGTCTCTGTGGAGATGTCAAAGCCCGCGGCTGCTTGCTCGCGCCGCCTGGCGGGAATCTCGAACTTGGTGCCGCCAATCAGTCCAAATGTGTACTGGGCTGCCTCCTGGTAAGTGCCGCCTCCGAACCGATCGACGGCTTTCCGGATGAGGTCCTCAATCGCCGCCGGTTCAGGTTCGCCGTTCAGCGTCGTGAGGCCAACGACTGACGCCGCTTGGTAGAGCGCGGGCAGCTTCAGCCGTCGCAATCTGCCAAGGCTCTTCTCTCGTACCTTCTGGAGTTCTTTCGCTAGCTCGTCGTGCGTCGGCACCCGATCCTCTTCCGGCATGGACGGATCTTGCCCGAGTTATGCCCGAATTGCAGCCGGGTTCGGCGACGGCACCAGTGATTGGCTCGAAGTACAGCCGCAGACCTCGACTTTTCGGTGAAGTTCTGCGGCCGGTGACCAAGGCACTACCGGACGAAAGGCGATATTGATGACCTTCCTCGACAACCACTTCGGGCAGCAGTCGCTGGACACGGCGCTTAGCGAGTACCAAGCCGCAAGCCTCACTGCCGGACAACGTGTTGAAGCACTCCTCGGCGTGACCGTGTCCTCGTCCGGGTCGGTGGCGACCACCCTCCAGGAGCTGCGGAACCAGATCGCTCCTCGGCTCCGGCATCGCGATACCGATGTCGGGGTGATCAGCACGCCGGCCTTCTGTGCTGAGGTCGACATTTTCACCGATTCGCAGGCCGCAGGTGCCCGATTTGCCCTGCGCTCGGCAATTCGGCTCGCACACAGCCTGGGGTTTACACCTCACGCAGAGATCGCCCTCGGACAGATGGCGGTGGCGGCGCTGCGAGACGCCGACAGCGAGATGTCGCACCTGGCACACCGCCTCGCCGAGGCCGATCACGTCGAGAGGATTCGTGCCGCGAGCACGCTCGGCCGCCCAGTCCGAGTCCACCGAAACTTTGTCGTGCGGTGCGCGGTCCTTGGTCTGGGTGAGGCGCTCAACGCCGAACACGACCCCCAGGTATCGACCTCGATTGCTATCGAGACCTGGCTCGCGGAGCAGCGGGCCGCCCGACATCAGCGTCGCTGACAACCCACCTAGCGGAGGAGTCAATATGCACAACCACAAGCGTGTTCACATACTCGCCGCAGTGTCCGCCGCCGTCGGGGTGGTGAGCGGCTGCGGTAGCAGCGCGCCTTACTCCCTGGCACAAACCGAGCAGGTCGCCGCGTCCTGCCCGACAGACGGCGCACGGATCGCTGCTCTCGTGCAAGTCGATCGTTCGGGGAGCCGGCGCGGCCAGACGGCCACGCCCTCCGAGGATCTGGTGATCCGGGAGGCCGCTGAGCGCACGGCGATCTGCGGCGGCCATTTACGGATGACGGTGTTCTCAGGCTCGATGATCGGTGTCGCGGTCTTCGACGCCGACCTGCAGCTCGACGGCGCCACAGCCAACGCCCGGCTGCGCAAGGCACCCCAAGCAGTCGACGCGGTGATGGAGCGGGTGACCACCGCACTCCCGGACGCTGTCGAGCGACTGGGCGACGGCGCAACCGACATCGTGGGCCAATACCAGCTGGGCAAGGAGTTCGGCGTCCAGCTGTCGGCGACCGGCCCGGTTGTGTTGGAGCAGACCATCGTGACCGATGGCATCCAAACAGCCGGCCAGGACCTCGGTGACCCGTCGCTGACCATCGCCCAAGCTGAGGAGTTGGCTGCCAGCGTGGCGGTGCCCGACCTGGCCAGCGCGACCGTGCGTCTGATCGGGATCGGTCGCCAGGCTGACGATGCTGCGCTGCCGACCCCGTACATCGCCGCGCTGCGGGCCTTCCACATCGCGGTCTGCGAGAAGACCGGCGCGTCCTGCACTGTCGTGACCGATGCGGCAGGGGCCTGAGCATGGCTGACCTGACCCGTTTCACCCCGCGACGCTCACTCGGCAACTCGGGTGCTCGGCAGCGGCCGAACCCCGAAGGTCCCCGGCTGATCCCCGTCGACACGGCCGCGGCCGTCGCCCGGCCAGACACCATCACCGATACCTACCTCGAATGTGGCAAGGACGCACTCGGCGTCGAACAGCAGCACCTGTTCGCAGCCGAGGCCGAAGTCAGGGCACGCGAGGATCTGGCCCGCGCCGGGTCGCTCGGCTTCCAAGCCGAGCAGGACAAGCTCTCAGTTGACCGTGCCCGGATGTCCGCGGATCGGGCAACGGTGCGAGCCGAGGAGACCGCCGAGGTACTTGGCCCGTACGTCCGCCGCAAGGCCACCTCGTCATGGGGATACATGGCACGTACCAGTTGCCTGTTGACCGGCGACATCGCTGGGCTCAGCGGCGCGAGCATCGCGCTTGGCGAGTACCCGGCACTAGCGATCACCCAAGCTGTCGCCGCCGGAGTCGCCACGGTCACAGCGGGGTTGGCCGCCACTCAGCTGCGGCACGTCCAGCAGGCGGTCGAGCGCAAAACCGATGATCTCGATGAACCCTTACAGCCGTACGCACATCTCTTCCGTGGCCCGGGCGAGTCCGACCGGATCCGCAGCGTGGTGCTCGGTATCGCTGGCCTGGTCACCGTGTCAGTAGCGGTCAGTGTGTTCGCGCTGCGTACGACGATTGAGGGACCACTCGTCGGACTGACGTTCGGTGCGCTGGCCGCGGCGATCGCGCTGGCGAGCGCCATCAATAGTTGGCACCACGCCGATCTGCTTGCCGACGCAGTCGAGTCCGCGCGCCACGATGCCGAGCGGGCCGATCGCCGGCACCGCCGCCGGTCAGGCAGCAGGACTATCCGCAGTGCCGAACATGCAGCGCTGCAGGGCAAGTCGATTGTGACCGAGCACACCCATCGCGGCCTGGCCGCCGCTGCCCATATCGAAGCCGACAAGTACCGGGAACTGATGGCCAGCCCCGACGTAGTTGGGCACGGGCCTGCGACCACGCCGACACCGATGTCGGTGTCAGCGCCGTCCACGCCGAAGACACGGCGGAGGTCGGCATGAATAGGTCGATGCGGCTCGCACCGCAGGTCGGCAGGCACGTCACCGAGCTGTCCATAACCCGGCTCCTGCCGTCACACCTGATCGGCCGCCCTCCCGGGTCTGGTGACTGGGGTCCGTCGGCAGGTGCGTCCAGACTGCCGATCGCGCTGGGCGATCCGGGCACGTGCGCCCTGGATGGCACCACGGTGGCGATCATCCTCGACGAGTCCGCCAGTGTGACCGCCGGGGACGGCAACGATCCCCTGTCGCGGCGGCATGCCGAGACCGACTTGGCCATCAGTCACGTCGCGGCCGCATGCCACTGCGGACGTGACCGTGTCGCGGTGGTGCCGTTCGATACGGGATCACCGGGTCACGTTGCGCCCCAGGCGCTTACCAGGGCAGGCGTTCGGCGGCTCCATCGTGGCCTAGAGCGTCTGGCAGATGGATGGGGCATGTCCAGTGACCTCGGTCCGGCACTGGACTGCATCGACACACAGGTCCGTAGGCAACCCGGGAACCTGGCGGTCGTAGTGTTCTCGGACTTCCTGCTTACCGATGCGAACCCGACCAGCGTTTTGCGGCGGTTGTGCGCCGTGCCTGGCTACGTGCACGCCGTTGTACTTGGGGCGCAGCCGCCGGCCGTCCTGGTATCCGATCCGAATGTCGCTGTCACCAGGCTCACGCCGATCTCGTCGCCAGGAACTGCAGCCCGCGCCGTCTTCGACGGGCTGACGCGATTTCGCACCTATCAATCACCTGATTTGGGCAGCGCCGCCCGCCACTCCCACGAAACCCTCGACAGTGAAGGAGAACTCATCTCATGACCGTCCTCAACGACCTTCGCGACCAGCGCGGCGAAGACGTGGTCGATGCCGCCGACAAGCTTTCGGCGTTCATCGTCGCCGCCGCCGCTCGCACCGCCGAGCAGGTGGGCTTCGGCTACATCCTGGTGCCGGACGCGCCGAACACCTTCCCGACGCTGACCGAGGCCTACGCACACAGTGTGGCCACCGGCGAACCGCTGCCGATCTCCTCAGACAACAGTGACGACGTGATCTACAACCCGGCGAGCGTCAATGGGGCCCTGCGCTTTTGGCACGACGTCAACCACGTCCGGCGCCGCCTCGACTTCGGCCTCATCGATGAGCTCGAACTGTCACTGTGGCACCTGGGCGAACTGGAGAAAGCCGGACACCGCCCCAGCTCGCTGGTCTGGCGGCTGCTACACGCCGACCTCACCGGCCAGGCCTACGTGCAGGCCTTCGCCCAGAGGTTCCCGTTCGATCAGCACCGGTTCGTCACTGGCTGCGTTACCGCGGGATTCGACCGCGGGCTACTCGCCGAACTCAAACGCCAGAACCCGTCATGAGCCAGGATCCGGGTAGTTGGGTGAACCGCATGATCGGCTGGTGCTTCGGCATTCTGTTCGGCGTCATCGCGCTGTACTGCGCAGTGAGTTTGATCGAATCGGTCATGCCGACGCTGATCGTGATCATCGGTGTCCTGGTGCTCATCGGGCTCGTTGTGGGCGTAGTTGTTGTAATTAATACATGGCGAAATCGATGGTGAATTTTGGCCCGCTGACCCCTATTGACAGATGCTCCAACATATTTCGCTACATGCTTTACCTATTGCTTATTGAATCAATTCAATAGACAATGCGGCCACGGCATTGAATTAACGCAATAGCCGAAATTCCTTTAGCACTAATTCCGAATGGAGGATAACTATGTCTAAAACAGGACGCCCCAACTACCGCCGCGGTTCACGCGGCACACCCAAACCCGAACGCCAGATTGTCGTGCGCAGCGTGCGCCGCGACCCACCAGATCTGCGAAAGCTGAGCCGGGCAGTCATCACCATGGCGCTGCGCGACGCCGAAGCACAAGCCGACGCACGCCAAGCGCTCACTGGCATCGACGCGGCCGTAACACCGAGCGCCAAGCCCTCGGAGCCGGCCGATGACTGATTCTGGTGCCTCCGTGTCAGCGGGATCGCTGGTGTGGTTGCAGCTGTTCTGGCCGCAACCGCTGCCGGAAGCAACCGCGCTTGGGCTGCTGCGATACTTCGCCGCCCGAACCCATGCCCCGCAGCTCATCCTGGAAGCCCGTGCCGACGATCGAGGCGTGGAGTACCTTCTCGGCTGCCAGCTCCGGCACCACGGCGCCGTTCGCCGTGCCGTCGAGCAGTTGGTCGATGGCGCCATCGTCACCAGCTTCGAAGCTGCCGATCGCGACCACGTGGCCACGGCCCGGCGCATCCAGTTGAGCACGACAGCCCGCCAGCTTGAGCCTGCTGACGCGGTGGCATCACAACGCTCCATTCTGCATGCCCTGACTGCCGCCCGAAAAGGCGAGCGCCTCACCATCCAGATCGTGCTCGGCCCGCGCCATCACCCGAAAGCCCCGCCGCAAGAAGCGAAGCGGGACAACCAGTTGGTTGTCTCCAAGTTGCTGCACGGCATCCAGACCGATACCCGCCCCGGTGCCCGGCAAGCGTTGGCGCACAAGCTCGGGCAGCACGCCTTCACCGCCGCAGTGCGCCTCGGCGTCCACGCTGCGACCGCCGAACGCCGTCGCAGCTTGCTGCTCAGCCTGGCATCGGCCATCGGGACCGCTGAATCCCCCGACGTGCGGGTCACGGTGAAGAACGAGAAGCCCGAGCGAATGAACACCCCGCGCGCGTCCTGGTCGGTGTTCACCCCATCGCAGAAGCTGACGGTCACCGAGATTGCCCGTCTCAGTGGGTGGCCGATCGCCGACAAAGACGAACACTTTCCGGGTCAGCCGCCGCTGCATCCGCGACCAGTGCGACCCAGCACCGCGCTGCAATCCGGTACCCGCGTGGTCGCCGACGCCGCAGCCCCCGGTGCAGGCGGCACCATCGGCTACGACCCCACCGACGCCATGCGCCACACCTGGGTCATCGGTCCCAATGGGGTAGGCAAGTCCACGCTGCTGCTGAACCTCATCCTCCAAGATTTGGAAGCCGACCGGCCGATCGTGGTTATCGAACCGAAGGATCTGATCGCCGACCTACTGGCGCGCATCCCCGAAAAGCGTCGCGACGATGTGGTCGTGCTCGATCCGTTCGACCAAGCACCAGTCGGCATCAACCCACTCGATGCCTCCCACCGGAACGGCCGTTCCCCAGAGGTCGTTGCCGACAGCCTGTTCGGCACGTTCCGGGCCATTTGGGGTGACAGCCTCGGCCCCAGGTCGGCCGACATCCTGCGCAACTGCCTCGATCTGTTGGCCCGCCGCGATGACGCCACGCTCGTACAACTCCCCCTGCTGTTGACCAATCCGGGCTTTCGCCGCCGCCTCACGCGCGGAGTGATGCAGTCCGATCCATTTGCCGCCGGACCCTTCTGGCAGTGGTTCGACAGCCTGTCCCCCGAAGCTACCGCCACCACCATCGCCCCACTGAGCAACAAGCTGCGACCGCTGCTGAGCAAACCTCTGCGAGATGTACTCGCGCAGCAGCATCCGAAGTTCAACGTCCGCCAGGTCCTTCGCGAGAAGAAAGTGTTACTGGTGCCCTTACAGAAGGGTGTCATCGGGCCGGAGAACGCCCAGCTGCTTGGTGCGCTCGTGGTCGCCGAACTGTGGCAGGCCATCCGGGAACGCGCCGGAACCCCCGAGAAGTCTCGCGAACCGGTCATGGTTTACATCGACGAGGTCCAGGACTACCTACGTCTACCCACCGACCTTGGTGACGCGCTGGCCACTGCCCGCAGTCTCGGTGCGGGCTTCCATCTGGCGCATCAATACGAAAAGCAGTTGCCACCTTCGATGCTCGAGGCTTTCCGCAACAACGCCCGCTCGCGTGTCTGCTTCCAATTGCAGGCCGGTGATGCCAAGGAGATGACCGCCGGCCAATCCGTACTCACCGTCGAGGACTTCACGAAGCTGCCAGCGCATCACGTCTACGCCAGCCTCGTCCGCGACAACGCAGTGCAGCCCTGGGCATCCGGGGTCACCAAACCCGCACCCGCACCCAGCTGTGGCCCCGCTGAGATCCGCCGCCTCAGTCGCGAGCGCTATGGCCAGCCGATCGCCGATATCGAAGCCGGCTTCGCCGCGCTCATCGAGGGCGCCACGGGTAGCGACAACACCGCCGACATCGGCGGCCCCCGGCGCAGGAGGCAACCATGAATCGCCCGATTAACGGTTGGCCTGGCGGCGGTCCGGCTGGTCCGATCGATGGTCCGACCGCGTCGACCACCCGGCCGCCGTCACCGCCGGTCGACGGGCAATCCGCCGGATTACCGTCAGGGAATAGTGGTGCCCCACGGGGCACCACAGCAGCCGCCAAACGCACCCCCGACCAACGAATCTCCGCATCCGCCATCTATGTCATCAACAGCCATCTCTCCGACCGTGATCGCGCCATCCTGCGTTCGGTCGACGACCATCAATTCCTGACCGTCGGACACCTCGAAACCCTGCATTTCGATGCCATCGCGGCGACCGCGCGCGGCCGGATCACCCGGCGCGTCCTAGCCCGACTGCGTGGGCTCCGGGTCCTCGATGTGCTCGACCGTCGCATCGGCGGTATCCGCTCCGGATCCCAGGGCCTGATCTACCACGTCGGCGTTGCCGGGGACCGGATCCTGGACCGACCCGTGCGGCGCGGTGCACGGTTGCGCTACGAACCCTCAGCCCGATTCCTGGCCCACCGGCTGGCGGTCGCCGATGCCCACATTGCGCTCGTGGTGGCCGACCGCAATAAGGACATCGAACTCATCGATAGCGCCGTCGAACCCGCGACGTGGCGGCGCTACACCGGCATCGGCGCAGCACGGCGCATCCTCAAACCCGACCTGTTCGCCGAAACTGCGCCGCACGGCGGCGGTGACATGGTGCGAGCGTGGTTCCTCGAAGTCGACCTCGGCACCGAGCACATCCCCACGCTGCTCACCAAGTGCCGCGAGTACGAGGCCTACCGACAGACCGGCATCGAACAGGACCGCCACGGCGCATTTCCGCTGGTCGTATGGTCGCTGGCACACGCTGACCCGGCAAAGGCCCAGAGGCGCCGCGACCTGCTCACCGATGCGATCGCCCGCGATCCGCGACTTCCGAGCGCGCTATTCCGCGTCGTCGCCCCAGACAGTGTGCTGGCGGTCATCCTTGGAGGTGGTCGATGAGTCGGCCAACCGCGCTGCGGCGCAACCACATCATCGTCGGCGACGCTCTCACAAAGCTGTCGCGGTTGCCGGACGCATCGGTCGACTGCGTGATCACGAGCCCGCCGTACTTCTCGCTGCGCGACTACGGCACGGACGGCCAACTCGGCCTCGAATCCCACGTCGATCAGTGGGTTGAGCAGCTGACAGCGATCAGTGCCCAAGTCGCTCGCATTCTCGTCCCGACCGGCACGTATTGGCTCAACGTCGGCGACACCTACTCAACGCATCCGTCCCAGGGTGCACCGCCCAAGAGCCTGCTGATGGCCCCCGAACGACTCGCGTTACGTCTGCAGCAGGGCGGCTGGACCATCCGCAACAAGATCGTCTGGGCCAAGCCGAATCCGATGCCAACCAGCATCCCTGATCGGCTCAACACCACCTACGAGGTCATCTACGTGCTGACCCGACAGCCGCGGTACTTCTTCGACCTTGACGCCATCCGGGTGCCGCACGTCTCCTCCCGTAAGACAGGCAGCGGAGCGAGCAATACAGCTGGCCGAAAGGAAGCCTGGCGTGGCCCCAATAGCGACACCGTCACCGGTCTGGCAGCGCTGAAAGCCACAGGGCAGGTGGGGCATCCGCTTGGCAAGAATCCCGGTGATGTCTGGACGATCACCCCAGGCGGCTACCGCAGTGCCCACCACGCCATCTATCCCCTGGCGCTGGCCGACCGGATGATCGCCGCCGGCTGCCCAGAAAGCCGGTGCACCGCGTGCCGTCTGCCATGGTCACGCCGCGTCATCCGGCGACTTGGCGGTGCGGCAGTCCGAGGGGCTCTGGCACCGACATGCACCTGCGACGCGTCCGCCGAGCCCGGACTGGTACTCGATCCGTTCATGGGCAGCGGCACGACCGCCGTCGCCGCTGACAAGCTCGGAAGAGACTGGCTCGGCATCGAACTCAACCCCGACTTCGCCCAGGCCGCGCGGGAGCGCATCGCCACCGCCGGTACGAACGCACCACCGGCCGAACCTGATAGGGCAGCCGCATAAGGCCGCGGCTGCCTCGTCGGTGTCATGCGGCCGTCACCGTAACCACAGCCCGTGGTTACCGGCCGCAGCGCACCGAGGAGGTCGCAATGTCCACACCCGACGAGCCCACCAAAGGCGTCAAAACCCTTGGTATCCGGCTCAAGCCCGATGTCCACGCCCAGCTGAGCTTCATCGCCCAGCTGCGCGACGGCACTATCACCGATGAAATCCAGATCGCCATCGCCACGCACATCGCGGCGGCTAAGGACGATCCGGAACTGGCCAGCAAGGCAGCCGAAGCTCGCGCCGAAATCGAACGCGAAGCAGCAGCCCGCCAGCAGGCCATCGCCACTCTGTTCGCCGACGGCGGCGAACCCACGACCCGGCAACGCCGGACCGCGAAGGGAGGAGGCGACACCCCATCGGACACATGAACGTGCCCGTAGGACAACGGCGCCAGCGACCTTAGCGGCGCACCCACGGGGCCGGCGGGAAGCAGATCGAGCCACCGTGCTCTCTGTTTCCCGACCGGCCCCATCAACCCACGAACAAAACAAGAGAGGAGGTGAGAATGAATGAAACCCACCACGAACCAACAACACCCGAGCTGCAATCAGACGCCGAACATCGGCATGAGACGGAACCTAAACCGTCACCAGCGATCTACGTCGCCAGCCTGGCCGACTACAACAACGGTCGACTCCACGGCAAATGGATGGACGCCGCTCGCGACCCCGACGAGATCTACGCCGATATCAACGCCATCCTGGCCAGCTCACTCGAACCAGCCGCCGAAGAATGGGCCATCCACGACTATGAACAATTCGGCGCCTGGAAGGTCAACGAATACGACTCTGTCGAGCAGATATCGCAGATCGCAAGAGGCATCGCTGAACACGGCTTCGCATACGCAGCGTGGGCAGACGTCTTTGACGGCGAAGAAGCCAGCTTTGACATCGACGGCTTCCGCGAGTCCTATCTCGGCCACTTCGAGTCGGTCACCGACTACGTCGAGCAGATGGCCGACGATCTCGGCTACGAGGCCGAACTCGAAAAACTTCCGGAGAATCTGCGGAGCTACACCCGGATCGACTACGCCGCCATCGCCCGTGACATGGAACACTCCGGTGCTATCGCCATCGTGCCCGACCCGAGCGGCGGACTCTGGATATTCCGCACCGATCACTAACGAGACCTGCGGTAGCGCGGCAACAGAGATATTTCTCAAGATTACAATAGCCGTCCATTATCGGCCATTAATTTGCGTTGTGGAATTGTCGAATTCTATTGAATTCGTTCAATATTTCCTTGTACAATTAAACATACAAGGGGAGACAATTCTTATGACACCGGAACAAACGGTCAAACTCATCAACCTGCTTAAAATCAAGCGCACCGAGCTGCACCTCAGCGTCAACGAAGTCGCCCGACGCGCGGACGTTGACCCTGGGACCGCATGGCGGATCGAACAAGGGCAGATCGGCAAGCCCCGAGCAGAGAGCCTCATTGCGATCGGCTCTGTCCTGGGCATTCCCGCGATGGACTTGTTCGCAACTGTCGGCTGGCTGACCGCTGATGAACTTCCTTCTCTCGGAGCGTATCTCGACGTCAAGTACCCAGATCTGCCCGAACCGGTCTCCAAGCACATTCAGCAACATGTCGAGCAGATCCTGCACGCCTACAGCCACAGCGCGGGCCACCGGCACAACACCGCCGCTCCGCGCATCTGTCCATGGTGTAGCGACCATGAAGATCATCGACCGAGCGCCCAGAAGGAGAGCTAATCATGGCAACGGCAGTCACATACTTGCGCGTGTCGACCAAGAGGCAGCTCTACACAGCGATAGACATTGATGCCGACGGAAATTCGATCACCACTCAGCGTGAAGTGACCGAAGGTAAGGCTGCAGCACTGTCAGCGTCCATCGACCGTGAGTTCATCGAACCCGGTCAGTCCGCAAAGACTCTCGATGAGCGTCCGGTTTTCAAAGAGCTTCTCGCATATCTCCACGAGAACCGCGACATCGACTACGTCATCGTCTATATGCGTTCGCGCGCCTTCAGGAACCACTTCGACGCGGCGATCGTCCAGACACAGCTCAAGACTCTCGGGGTGCGGCTGGTATCCGCTAAAGAGGATTTCGGCGAAGGTCCAACCGCCGTCGCCATGGAAGGCATGCTCGACATCATGAACGGCCTACAGAACACTCTGCAGGGTCTCGACGTGTCGACCAAGATGGGCAATAAAGCTAAAGCTGGCGGCACCGTCTCACTGGCCAAACTCGGCTACAAGAACGTCCGGATAGATTTCGAGGGGCGGCAGGTCAACACTATCGCCCTCGACACCGAGAGAGCGCCGCTCGTGAAAAAGGCATGGGAGCTCTACGCAACCGGTGAGTTCTCGGTCGACCGGCTCGAAGCCACCATGGCGGACCTTGGCCTCACTGCCCGTCCGACGAAGCGATCCCCCAAAGGCACGCCAGTATCGGCATCCAAACTGCATCGAATGCTCAGCGACCCCTACTACGCAGGTTTCGTCGTCTACAAGGGCGAAATGTACCCCGGGCGCCACGAACCGATCGTGACTCAAGCGCTATTCGACCGCGTCCAAGAAGTGCTCGACGCGCGCAGCGCGCGAGGCCAGCGCGACCGAATCCATCAGCACTACCTCAAAGGGATGCTGTACTGCCAACGCTGCCACGCAGCAGGCCGCACGTCGCGAATGATCTACACCCAGACGAAGGGCAATGGCGGCGTGTACGCCTATTTCGCGTGTCGGGGACGCCAGGACAAGCTGTGCGACCTGCCGCACCTTCGCGTCGAGCTGGTCGAGAAGGCCGTCGCCGCCCACTACGCGACCCTTCAGCTACCCGACAACTTCATCCATGACGTGCACCGCCGGCTGGAGGAGACCGTGACTGACTCACAGGCGAGCACTCGGGACCTGCACGCGAGCCTGACACGACGGCTCAAACAGATCGAAACGAAAGAATCGCGTCTCATTGACCTGGCAGCTGACGGCGACATGCCACGCGACAAAATACGGACCAAACTCAACGCATTGAGGGTCGAACGGGCCAACATCGAAGCCAGCCTGACAAGCACCGGCGAGGAGCTTTCGCTTGGAGCGGCAGTGCTTCGCGACGCACTGCACTTGGTTGAAGATCCGGAAGTGCTCTACGCATCTGTCCCGGACGATGTCCGTCGGCACCTCAACCAAACGTTCTACGAGCGTCTGTACATCGATGACACTGAGATCGTCGACAGCCCATTGACGCCGCTCTTCGCCGATCTTCAAGCAGCTAAGGACGTATTCGTCCAACAGTCAGCCAGCCGCGCTATTGCAGGTGAAACCAGCCTCCAACACAAAAAGAACCCCCGTCAAACAGGGGTTCTTCGTTGTACTGGAACGGACTTACTCACCTTGGCCAGTGTCTTTTCGGACACTGGTTCGAGTAAGAACGTTCTGGTCGGGCTGACAGGATTTGAACCTGCGACCACTTGACCCCCAGGGAGCTCAAGTCTGTGTAGCGGTGCCTCACTGCGTCTCATCTGTGCATTTCAGAAGTCATTTGGCGTCTCAGGCGTCTCGCCACGTCTGGGCTGTTCGAACACGTCTTGGGACACTCTTGGGACACTGTGCAGGTTTCCGAAGAAGCAGACGTGACGTTCGGAGCTAGGCCGACAACGTTTAATCGGCGAATCTTGAATTGCTTGCAGCACATCCACCTCGGAATGTTTGCCGTAGCCGTCTCGTGAGCCGCCTGACCATTGATCGATGACACGCACCTACTGGGCGCAATGAACGCAGGTGCGGTTTGCGGGAGGGTGAGCAATCTCCGCTTCCCATTCGGGCTCGTCGATACCCTTACCTACTACCGGTTTGTGGAAGGGGATGACGTGGCACAAGAAGCGGGCAACTCGATCGGGCTCGGGTTCGGCAATGGGAGCGTGATCGACTACGGCGACAGCGTCGAATACCGCCAGACGGGCAAACTGATTCCAGCGTTCCGCGTGACAGTCGCCGACATCACCGGGTTCTCAGCCCGCAAAGTGACCCGCGACGACAAGAAACGACTCGACGCGTCAGCGCTGCAACAGGTGTTCGTTGTGCAGGGCTCAGGAACGACACTCGCAGAGGTCGCGGTAAATCATGGAACCGCCGCGAAGATCGAACAGGTGCTGCGTGCCCATCCAAGGTTCGGGTCCACTGTCCATCAATCGCAGCCCATTGCCAGTTCCGCCGCTCCGCCCACATCGTGGGTGGAAGAGCTCTCCAAACTCGCAGCTTTACGCGATACGGGTGCGTTGACCCCCGAAGAGTTCGAAACCGCCAAGCGCAAACTCCTCAGCTGACCCGCAGCGCAGGCAGCCGAGTAGCGACGCCTCAAGCCTTCGATCCAGCAGGCACTTTGACGCGGAAACCGTGGATGCTCAGCACTCGCAAGAGCGACACCGGGACGGCAGTCGCCGCTCGCACACCCACCGCCCGTTCTATGCGCTTATCGCGGCGGTATCGCACCGCTAGGTTCGGACATAATTGACCGCATTCCGATGTTGACGTGAATAGCGATTGGATAGGTCGACGTACAATTTTCGAGTCTGCTCCGAAAAGATCTAGCTACCGCTTCCGGCGACCTCTCGAACTGATGAATTTCTCGCATCGAGCCCTCCGAACCGACCAAAATACAAGGCCAGAGCACAACGCGCTGTTCACACCACGCCTACAGCAACCGCGATTGCTTCGAGCACGAGTCGTAGTTCCTACTTGCCGTGTTCATCTATCGACGAAGAATCGTGATGTGTACAGAGATAGCCATTCACGCATCCGACTTTTGCTCCGGTCGCGAGCCAACTAGCCCGTCGATATAAGCGTCCAAGCACTGCTGCAGCACCATCATCGACAAGGGGACGATCTCCTCAGGATCGACGTCGTCGATGTTCGCGACGTGATCGAAGCTGCCAATGCCAAGTTCCACCTGGATCCAGAAGCGGTGGAGGTCTCGCAGGATTGAGATGGCCTCAGCAAGGAGTTCAACGTCCGGCTCGTGATCAGGATCGACGATGTATTTCATCAACTCGTGTGCCAGGTCGTGACGGTGGGCGTACACGTCGTCGAGCCGGTCGGCACGTTCGTTCGTGATCGCGTCCATCTGTACCAGCCACAGCAGCGATGCGCGGAAGGCATTCTTCGGCGCAAGCTGGAGGACGTCATGGTGGTATTGCTCCCGCTCCCCGGCCGACATGACGTCACCTAGGCCGATCGCCCCCATGCAGAAGTAGTCGCGGACGTTGTCCAGCACGATCTGCTTGATCATCTCGTGCGTCAGCTGGTACAGCCCTGAAAACGCCATGGTGGCGCGCATTCGATCCGGTTGCAGCTTGGCAGCCAGTCGTTCCCTGTATCCGTCTGGATCATCCGCGTATGCCACATTTTGATTGTCCAAGGTGCTGATCCTGTCCGCACCAGATATTGACGCCGCACCGCCGCAACAAGCCCCACAACTCGGATTGCTACGCGAACATGGAGGACACAGCGTTACAAGGACCACCTACGTGTCGGGCGGGATCGAAATGCAACAGGACGATAGAGGAGGGGCCACAGCCGTACGCCACGTGTTCAAGCTACGAACCACGGCAATTCCATCGCGGTGATATTTCGCTGGCCAACCTCCACTTCGAAACGAGTTACCGCACTTCCGAGTGTCAGCGGACCCGTTAACTCCGAAACAACGACAAGCTCACCGTCCGGCAGGCCGCGTGTTCCTCCAGCCCGAGATGCACGAAGGCCCGTTCGTCCTATCGAGGTCATTCCACGAAGCTTCTTCGCCTCGATCCCGCCTCTTGCAATCCTCAACATAGGTGTCGGCGTATACCGAACATCGGTCCGGATCCGGACGGCCGTCGAACCAGCGCGTAGGCGGCCCGCTTCACCACCTCGCGGCACTGGCGTCGGATCGTCACTGACGACGAGGGTTGAGGCGTCAAGAATTGTATCGGCGCACTGATCCCATGCCCACTTGCTCAGGGTGCCGCCCCCTCGCGAGACACCGAGATGTTCCTGCACGAGGTCCCGAACGTACTGCCACAGCAAGACCAGGGATGCTCGCAGCTCGTCACGCGTCGCGTCGTCCTGCGGGAGCAGGAACCGTCCAGGCTTTGCGTGCATCAGCGCTGATCTTTGAGCGCTGTAGACATTGGAGTAGACCCAATCGATGGGGTCTGCCGTACCAGGTGGCGCAAGCGACGCCACGCCGACTAGTGCGTCTGCCTTGGTCATCGCAGCCCTGAACCAGGCGCTCTCTGTTTCGGCGGGCCGACCGTTCGGCTTCAACTGTTGTGGCCGGAGGTCGCTCAACAACGATTCGAGTGCTAGGAACATATTTCGATATGAATCGAACAGGTACCTCGACGTGAGCGCCATCCGAATCAGGCGGAATGCGTCGTGGACTGCAGGAGTGGGTGGCGTTGGCGAAGGCCTCAGGTTTCCCGCGGCGTCACGTACCTCAAGCACCAGTGGCCCGAAGTGGATCTGCTGGGTGACTACGCTCCGCACCCTCATCGTGACGTTGCTGTTGTCACCCGGCCACCACACGATGCAGTCGTCCAAGTCATCTCGGATCACAGCGCTGCATCTGCCCGTCATGCACATGTAGTCGAGACCATTGTTTGCAGCCCGCAACGCTTCGCTGTGGGCGTCTCCCCAGCAGTCTGTAGCGGAGATACCGTGCGTGACTACCTTGTTCGTGCCGCTGACGACGCGAGTCGTCCAGCCGTCCATCGTCACCGATGTATCCGCAATCGCTTTCCCAATCAGCAGAAAAACAGCTCCGTTCCGCGAAAGGCCATCAGAATCTTGAAGCGCGATGCCTGCGTATGTACCGATCTCCACACTTTCGACGCTACGACATGATCACCGTCAGGGCGGGATTGGCGCTGCCTGTTGCTCGACCGAACCGCTAAGCACCCCTCGAGCAGCTCCAACTACGGCGGCCCTACAACCCGCCGCAAACCTGGCATTTTTCGACAGCGACCAGATCCACGCCCTACTCAGCCGCCAAGTGTCACACCGAGCAACTCTGGACAGACTGGCGCGAGAAGATCCGGTACCACCAGCAGCATGGTCTGTTCCTACCGTGTGGGCCCGAGCCGGCAGCCGCCGGCTATGCCGCGAGTGCAGATGCCCGCGCGGCAGCGATGCTTTCACTACGCCAGAAATGTCAATTACTGCGAGCAGACGATGTCCGATTCGCCCAGCGCACCCAATGAGTCATCGAAAACTGCTAATAGGTCGCGGATTTGGATAGCACTCAGATCGCCCTGGTCGACCTTCGTCTGTAGCTTTGGCCAGGACAAGCCGGGCTGTGCAATCACTACTCGGCCGCGAGGCTGTATCGGACGGTTTGCGAGCGACCAACCAGGATGGTGCGGGATCAGACCCAGCACCGCCCGAAATAGACCTTCGCTGGCGCTGCCGTCAACCAATGTCAGTGCTGGGGACCTTTGGCCCGAGTATCGATCGGCCATCTCTTTCCAGATTCCGCGATCTGTTAGCCACCTTCTGCTTTTGATAGCTTGAGCAACAACAATTTGCATATCAACAACTCGCACAGATGAATTCGGGCCGCCCGCTGGCTTCGCATGCCAAAGCTCGACCACCACCTCATAATTGTCGTGAAGCTCGAGAACAATGAGATCGGCGATCTCCCCTGAGCCGTCGTTCTCGATGACCCAGCGCCGGCGTGCGGTCGTTGATCGCGTGCTTAGGTGAGTACGCAGCGTCTGGTGAACCGATTCACCAGACGCAGCAGCCTTGGCGCTTCGGTCGGTCTCCTTTTCGATGTTGGTAGCGCCCCAATCAAGATAGGTTGGAGTCCAGCGCGTCAGATCCCGCTGTACAGCCGGTGGGTCGTAGAGCGTTGAGCCGCTTACTATCTGGCCGTTGAGGAAGTAGATCGTCGGCGGATTCATCGACAGCAGGCCCGACAGCAACCGTGGTGCCTGATGTCCCCTTCGCACCAAAAGAGGTGCATCTGAGTCCAGGACGTTGCCAAGGGTGTCGAGGTATCCGGTCCAGACTGTGGTGCCCTTGTCAGGTCTCACCGCCGTGAAGGTCAGGTGTTCGCTTTGTGTGCCTCCCAGCTCGTGCTGAAGGTCGAGCCGGCCGATGGGAAAGCCGTCCTCGGTGGTCCACTCGCTCGCCAAGAGCAGGGGGTGCATTTCGATGGCTGCAACAGGTACTTCTGGGAACCTATCGAGCCGAATTCCTCTCGCAACGGCCGGGAGTAGTGGCGCGACGATTTCCGCCGAAGACCAGTATCGGTCGGCGAAGTCCATCAAGGCGCCGTCATATTCGCGAAGGGGGACGTATCGGGATTCCCAAATCTTTGCTTTCTCTACGGCGAAGCCTGTGTTGTACGCGGCGCTCCCCGCGCCGTCACCTACCTGAGCCATCGCGTGGCCGATCGCCGCTTGCGCGGTGTCGGCCTCTCGCATTCCGCGATCGACTCCGCTGCCTGCAAACGTCTTGTAGGTCGCACTCCCCCGACCGCCGCCGTAGGTGTTGCGCACGCCGACGTTGGACACACTCAGACGCGGAAGTACGTCAAAAGCTCGCTGGAGTCGCTCTGGATCTGCAGGGCGCAAGTGTTCGTTCGTCGCATCCAGTACATCGACAACCTTGGGCAAGACTGTTCCGTCGCTGGAGTTCACAAGTAGGAGTGGACGACGGGATGCACTGCTAGTTGCCAGGTACGTGATCAGGTGAAGTGCGTACTCAGGCGCGTCCAAGCCTGAATCGATGTTCCACCGCGGCGAACGGACGCTCTGCGTGATTAGCAAGAGCGTTCTGTTTTCAGGGGTGACCGTCGAGTAAAGGACTTGCCGCCCGCGTAGTTCGTCGCCGGGCTGCAGTCCTGTGGGCACGCCGCCGTCGATAAAGGCCGGCGTCCAGTCGTCATGTATCTCAGATACCGTGCCTCGAACCAATGGCCGGAGGCTTTCTAGCGATAGTTCAGCGGGAGAGGTTGCGAGCTGACTTGCGAATGCTTTATCGGCCGCTTCAGCTGCCACATCGTCGTCGATGATCCCTGGAAGCAGTGAAGGCCAGTCGGCGTCTTCCTGATAGAGCTGCCAGAGCGCGCCCTTCAGTCCCGGATAGACGTCGGCGTCCCGAACCGTCACTAAGACCGACGGCTGAGGGAATTCGCTATGGCTGCGGACAAGTCGGCCGATGAGTTGGATAGTCGACGCGACCGACTTGTGCTTATCGTGATAGGCGGCCAACCGAAGACGCGGCAGGTCGAATCCCTCACCCAGCATGCCGACAACGGCAACAGCCCGGATACTGCCTTCCTTCAAGCCGTCGACGATTTGGGTTCGTCGTTTCTCACCCAGATCCGATGTCAAGGCCACCACCTCGATGCCGTTTTCGCCATAGAGTTCAACCAATGTTTTCGCCCTCATTCGACTCCCTGCGCGAATGAGCAACGTACTGGACGCATGCTCGGGCTGGTTGAACTCGTTGACGATTGTGTCCCGTATCAGTGCGTCGCACTCACGCTGTTGCGCGGACGGACTGACACCCAACAGTCGGGCCTCGACCGGTTTGTAGTAACCGTCAGACATTGCGGCTCGGAGCGGGTAATGAAAAACCATGTCACCCGGGACGCGTTTGCCGTCACGTCGTCGAGGAGTAGCTGTCAGCAGCACCTTCCTTGCTCCATCGAAATGGTCCAAGATCGAACGCCATGTGGGTGCAGGCGCGTGGTGAGCCTCGTCCACGATCACCAGATCGAAGAGGTCACGTGGTGGTTTCGACAGGTCGTCGTAGTGTTCGGGACTGATCGACTGAGGAAGCGCCACGACGACATCAGCGCCTTCGCAGTCATGCCAAGCCGCCAGCCGTCCTTTTACCTCCAGCACTTGAGGATTCGCAGACCCCGCCAAGGCGCCCATTTGGCGAAGAACACTTTGCTTCTCGAAAGCTTCGACAGTCTGACCACGCAACTGGGTATTCGGAACCACCACCAGCGTGCGATTAGACCCCACGATGTAGGGAGCTGCGAGAGCGATTGCTGTCTTTCCAGAGCCTGTCGGAACCGCGACAAGCGCCGGCCTGCCCCTGTGGACAGCCCAATGGCCGAGCAATGCACCTAAGGCGCCGCGCTGCGGCGGCCGCCAGGATGGATTGTCGACATCTCGAAACAGCTCGAAGCCGCTTGATGGCTCCTGATAGAACGCTGGCACTACTCATTTATGCGGCCAGTGGCGCGCATTGGGGCTGCGACACGCCAGGGCGAGCTGCTTGTTGTACGTACGGGTGACTCCCGCCGACTGCAGAGTGGCATTGCGCTGGGCAATGCGCCGTAATACGACTGGATGTAGATGTTAGACCTGCACCTTGTCGAGCATGAGCTGTGCGAGTTGTCGGGCGTCGTCGCTGGCCCAATTGGGGTTGACCGGCCACCCTGCTCCCGAGTACCCGGTGGACGCTGTCTCTTCGATGTTGTCGCAGCTGCGAGCACCTACGACGACGTTCTCCCGTACTCCGACCACCTGTTGGCAGGCTTGTGCTCCGTTGTGGTTGTTTGCCGCCATTGACACTGTGAGTAGGTCACCGGTGTTCTGAACGGTACCGAGCTCAAATGCGCGATTGTTCTCGGGCGGAACATCTTCTGTCACAACGTCTGCGGCGCAGGACTGCCATTGCTGCTGCGATGCGGCATACAGGGCCTGTGCTGCTTCGGCGGTTGGGTAGACGACGACTGTCTGTTCCACGATCCAGGGCGGGTTGATGGTGCGGTCAAACACATAGGGTTCGGGGCGGAAGGTCTGGTCGCGCATCTCTTCAAAACCAGTGTCCGCATACACGCGGTGCTCGGCTCCAAAGACGAGTCCGACGCAGGTCTGTGGGGTGACGAGTGCCGCGTTGTCCGACATGCCGTACGAGGAGTCTTCGATCGCCATCATAGCTGCAGGAGCGGATTGATTGCTGTATGTGGCGTAGGTGCCGAGCGTATCGTTGATCTCTTGTGCTGTCAGCAGTAGTGAGTCGATCGACGCGGCGGGAAAAGTTGGCGGCGGCGGGGGTGCCGGCGGTGGAGGTGGCGCCAAAGTTGTTGTGGGAGATGTTGTCTGAGAAGCGGATACTGCAGCGGTGTTCGCCGTAGTGCCGCGGTTCCAAGGCTGCCAGACACCAAGTCCGACCGCGATAGCAAAAACCACCGTTGCCGCCCCCGCGACAAACAAGCCTCGTTTCCGCGAACTCGCACCCTCCCCAGAAGCTGCGATGGGGCCGGGACTCGCGGGCCGTTCTTGAGTGGAGGCGGACTGGGAGACTTCGTACCGAGGCGCGACCGGCACGGCGGCCTGGGTGGGGGCGACTGAGGCTGGCACGGATGCCCCGACGGGTTCGGCAAGGGCTCGGGCTAGGTCTTGGCACCTGGTGTAGCGGTCACCGGGATTTTTCTTCAGCGCGGCCGCCAGGACCGGGTCGAGGTGCTTGAGGTCGGGTCGGGTCGCCGATAGGGGTGGTGGCGCGGTGTTGAGGTGGCGGCTGATGACAACGGCCGGCATGGAGTGCGGGAACACGGTGGTGCCGGTCAGTAAGTGGTAGGCGGTCGCTGCGAGGGCGTATTGATCGGAGCGGCCGTCGAGATCCTCACCCATGAGTTGTTCGGGCGATGCGTAGGCGACGGTGCCGACGGTCATGTTCGTTGTGGTGATACCGCTAGCTTCACCGATGTCGCGCGCGATTCCGAAGTCGGCGAGCAGGATTCGTTGCTCACCGTCATCGTCATCGAGGTGGGTGAGCATGATGTTCGCGGGCTTGATGTCGCGGTGCAGCAGGCCCTTCTTGTGGGCGTGGTCGAGTGCTGCGGCAACGGCCGTGACGATGCGCACGACGAGGTCGGTGGGCATGCCGTTCGGATAGCGTTCGGTCAGCAGCTGCGCGGCGTCGACGCCGTCGACGAAGTCCATCGCGATCCACAGTTGGCCGTCGGTCTCACCTCGATCGCGGACACCCACGATGTGCGGGTGCCACAGCGTGGAGGCGAGATCGGCCTCCCGGTGGAAGCGAGCGCGATAGCCGTTATCGGCGGTGAAGGCTTGCGGAAGTAGCTTCAGCGCATCGCGGCGCGGCAACCGCGGATGTTCAGCGAGGTACACCTCACCCATACCGCCGGAACCCAATTGACGGACGATCGTGTACCCGGCAAAGACCTGGCCGTTCCCCAGCGGCATGCAGGCAGCCTAGCGGCCACCTCGCCCAATCGCCTGTACTTTCCCGCGCAATCTCTACAGACGGCCAGCCGGCACGAACGAGCAGGTAGCCGGCGGTCCTGGGCTGCTCGCGTGCGCGTGGCCTAGCCGGGATACACAGGCTTACCCAAATCAGGGCCATCTGGTCCGCGGACCATTTACTCTCTGGCTCGGCTCGAAGGTCGAGTCTCGTAGTCACGGGGTGGGCGTACATGAGAACAAGTCGCGTATCTGCAGCCGCCGTGTGCATGAGTATGTTTCCTGCAGCCCTCGTGTTCGCGGCACCGACCCATGCCGCTCCGTTCAGCAACTGTGACCAAGCACGGGCAGCGGGCGCAGCGCCGATCTATGTCGGACAACCCGGCTACAGCCGGAAACTCGATCGCGACAGCGACGGCATCGCATGCGACACCGGATCCGGATCGGGGTACGTCCCGGCGGCGCCGTTCGTGCCTGCCCAACCAGCTCCTGCTACGCAGCCGGCACCATCTGAGCCCGGTTCTACATCCGCTGGGACCGCAGCGACTCCCGCCGAAACATGCACGGACTGGATGAAGTTGCGGATCAACCCGGCTACGGGCCAAGAAGAGGTGTGCGGACCGATCGGATCGCCGGCCTACGTGTACTACTGGATCGATCCCCAACCCATGCCGGGTGGCGTGAACGACACCGGGTCGCCCTGCCCAGGAGTCGAGCCGTACATTTTCGCCCGATCCACCGACGACTACCAGATTTGGTGTGCGTCGGCAGGGTCGATCCGGCTACCCGGGGACCGATGGACAGACTCCCCTCAACCGGCGTGGGGACTTTATAGCCCGTAATCGACTCTCCTCGAAACGCTTCGACGGTGGTACAGCCACCGCTGAGCGTTACCGTCGGGCGGGTTTACAGGGGCGGTCCGGCACCGAGCGGATGGCTTTCCCGCCCGAACCTGAAGGCTGCGATCCTTGCGCGCGTGCAGATGGGACCGGAGCGAGGTTTCGTGACAGGTACAGGGGACTCGACAGCCCTCTTCATCAGCTGCATGACCCGGTTGGCTGACACACCGAGCACCAGTTGGCAAACACTATTGACTTCTGCGGAGAATTTGGCGCCGCCGGTCGGACGGCTATGGCACGATGCTGCCGAAGTTATTTCGCAGGGGGATTCAGTGGGTTTCTACATCCGCAAGAGCTTGAGTGCCGGGCCGTTCCGGTTCAATCTCAGCAAGGCCGGCGTCGGGGTCAGCGTGGGCGTACCGGGATTTCGTGTCGGCACCGGACCGCGGGGCAACTATGTCCACATGGGTCGCGGCGGCGTCTATTACCGCACCACGTTGAACGGACCGACGACCCCGGCCACCGCACCGCCGCCGACGCCCGCGACCTTCCAGCCCAGCGGCATCCTGATGGAGGATGTCAGCGGCGCCACCGCCGTCGAACTCGCCCCGACCGGTGGCGGCGACGTCGTCGATCAGCTCAACACTGCCTCCTCCCGCACCCCGTGGGGATGGTGGGTCACCGCCGCCACGGTCTTACTCGGCCTGATCAGCCTGCCGTGGGGGCTGATCGTGTGGGCGCTACTCGCCCCGCTGTGCATCTGGATGGTGCTCAACGACCGTGCCCGCAAGACCGTCATCCTGTTCTACGACCTCGAAGACGAGCACTTCACCTGGTTCGACACCCTCGTCGGCATGTGGCCCTGGCTCAGCGAATCACAGAAACTGTGGCGGGTCCTGCAGGCAGGCAACGTAACCACCACCCATCAATTCAAAACGAACTCAGGCGCCGGCCGCATCATCAACCGCGTCGACGGCGCCGCAGCGACCACCGGCCCTAAGGCGCTCTCAACCAACATCGCCATCCCGTCGATCACTGCCGGCAAGGCGGCCCTGTACTTTCTTCCCGACCGCATCCTCGTTCGCGACGGCAACCGCTTCAGCGACATCAGCTACGCCCACCTGAACGTGCACGCGGGCGACACACGCTTCATCGAAAGCAACGCCACCCCGCGCGATGCGATCCAAGTCGATCAGACCTGGCAGTACGTCAACGTCAAAGGCGGCCCCGACCGCCGGTACAAGAACAACCGCGTGCTGCCGATCATGCGGTACGGCACCCTCGACCTCACAAGCTCGCACGGCCTGCAGTGGCAACTCCAGATCTCCCGCACCGACGCCGCAGCCCCGGTCGCCCGCGCCATCACTGCCGCTCCCCCGCTCCAGGGTCCGACATCGACTCCCGCCGTACAATATTCACCGGCACGTGCCAAGCGCACTCCTACCCCGTCGGCACCTGTCGCACCTGTCGCACGCCTGATCGCCGCGCCAGCTGTCCCCCCCTACCGCTCGGTCCAAGAGCGCGCCGATCACTCGCGCCGTTCTCACCCGTCGCGCGACCGCCCACCCGGCGTCCGAGGCGACGTTCACCGCCATCGATCTGGAAACCACCGGCCTCGATCCGGACAAGGACCGGATTGTGGAGATCGGGCTGGTCAAGTTCCGCGCCGACGGCACCATCCTCGACGAGTTCGCCACGCTGATCCAGAGTCCCGGCTCGGACCCTGAGGCCCGCGCCATCCATCAGATCGACGACGACGATCTGGCCGGCGCACCATCGATCGAGCAAGTCCTTCCCGAGGTGCGGGCGTTCATTGACGGGACCATTCTGGTTGCGCACAACTGCGAATTCGAAGAGGGATTCCTCGCGACCGCCGCACGCCGCGCCAAGATCACACTGCCGAGAATCGTTGCCCTGTGTACATTTCAGACCTCTCGGCGACAACTCGACGGCCGCGCCTTCAGCCTCACCGCGATGTACAAGACAGCCACCGGAGGCTGGTCTGACCAGAAGCACACCGCACTCGGCGACGCACGCGCAGTCCGGGAAGTCCTGCTGTGGCTGCTCAACAACTCCCCGACACCGCTCTACCTCACCGCCGGCCCGGCCGCCCCACAAGCAACACCATTCACCGAATGCCCCATCAGCTGCCGGCCCGTACCGCTGGCACGTGGCTCCGTCGCCGAACTGCTGAACTCATTCCCCCAATCGCCCGATCCGCGCACCGGCGATCCCGCACAAGCACGGCAATATGTCGCCCTGCTCACCGATGCCGTCGAAGACGGGCGACTCACCTACGAAGAGGCCGAGGCGCTCACCCGCCAGGCACGAGCGACACGACTGACCGGCCCACAGCTCAAGACTCTGCACCACACGGCATGGAACGAGACCTATCCCGACAGCAAGGCGAGTGACTGGCACCTCCTATCGCCTGTGCAACGCCGCGAAATGTACTTGCTCGCTGACGCACTCGGCCTATCCGAGCTGAGCACTGAGATCGACAACGTCATCCAACACTACGCCGAACCTTCTCCCCCTCCGGAAGCTCGCTACCTGAAAGGTCTCCGCATCGCGATCTTTGGCGACCATAGCGAAGTCACCGACTTACGAGAGCGCGCCGAAAGCTACGGCGCAAAACTCGCGGTCAACGTAACAAAGACCGTGCAATGGATGGTCAGTGTCACTCCCGACGCCACCGACTCCCGGCATACCACAGCACGAAAAATCGGCATCCCGATCATCGCCCCCGTCGATGGCGCCATTCGCCTGGATGACGCCATCCGCGAAGCGGAGCTCAAAGCTCATGAGCGACAACGCGAACTCGACCGCCACGCCGCACTACGACAACACCGAGCCGACGAAGCCGACGCATACTGGCGACCAACCTGGCGACCCACCGAGCTCGACCGCGACCCAGAACCGCAACCCTGGTAAGACTAACTGGCTCCGCGGTACCAACCGATTTGAGCCGCGTCATGGCGGCCCTAAGCCGATCAGTCGGACGGAGAGTCGACCGAGCCCACATCGTTGCGCCGATGATCTCCAACTATGTTCAGCCTCGATGCTCCATATCACTTGAGTACATGGGGCGGCGCACGGGCAGGCCGGCAGCCCGCGGAATCCTGCGAATTCGCTGAGACTGAGGGCGCGAACTGATCACGCGACTCGCCCCTGGCCGGTAGTTCAACAGTCCTGCCGCGCTTGCGCATTCATCGCATAATCCAAGGATGCACATGGCACATTAGAACCGGCAGAGAGCATGCTGGCGTGGCTCCCCCACCGGACACCGACGGCACCGCCGCGCCGGCCGGTCAGAAGTCAGTTCGAACTGCGACCTTGCCCTTTCCGGGCTCAAACTCCAGCCCGGTCGAATGTATGCAGCGTTTTTACTATGTGTTAAATTTTTATCTACGGCGACGAGAGGACCAACCATGCCTGGCCCATTGAGCGGAACTCGAGTGATCGAACTCGGCGGTATCGGACCCGGACCGTTCGCCGGAATGTTCCTTGCCGATCTGGGCGCCGATGTGATCCGCATCGACCGGCAGGGCTCCGGCGAACTATTTCCCGGTGATCCGCAACAGGACATCCTAAATCGTGGCAAGCGGTCGGCGATCCTCGACCTCAAGCGACCCGAGGCGGTCGATGCGTTGCTCGCTATGGTCGCCCATACCGATGTGCTGATCGAAGGCTTCCGACCGGGCGTCACCGAACGCCTCGGCCTGGGACCCGACCACTGTCGGGCACACAATCCCAAGTTGGTTTATGCCCGAATGACCGGTTGGGGGCAGACAGGGCCGTTCGCCCAGACCGCCGGCCACGATCTGAACTACATCGCCATCACCGGGGCGCTCGGCGCGATCGGGGAACACGGTGGCCCACCTCAGATTCCCTTGAACATGGTGGGCGATTTCGGTGGCGGTGGAACATATCTCGTCATCGGAATCCTGGCGGCACTGCGCGAAGCGGACGCCAGCGGCCTGGGGCAGGTCGTCGATGCGGCCATCGTCGACGGGGTCGCTCACCTGCTCGCCGGGACCCACGCGTTGCTGGCGACCGGCACCTGGAAGGACGAGCGCGGTGTCAACATGCTCGACGGCGGCGCTCCTTTCTATAGCATCTACGCGACGTCCGACCTTCGGTACGTGGCAGTCGGTGCGCTTGAGAGTCGTTTCTACAAAGCCCTTCTCGCCGGACTGAAACTCGATCTGGACCCGGCCCTGCAGAACGATCGCGTCACCTGGCCCGAGATGCGACGACTCTTCACACAGACTTTTGCCGCGCAACCACTCGCCCACTGGGTCACCGAGTTCGCATCCACCGACGCCTGCGTATCCCCTGTCGTCTCTCTCCGCGAGGCTCAGGACAATCCGCACGTCGCGTCGAGAGGAAGCGTCATCGAGCACGACGGAACCCTGCAGCCCGGAGTTGCGCCGCGCTTCTCCCGCAGCACCGCGGACCCGATCCGGACCCCACCGGCACCGGGTTTGCACAGCCGCGAAATACTCGCTCAGTTCGGGGTCGAGAACGCGGAAGAACTGCTGGAAAATGGCTCAGCCATCCAGGTGTGAAGGCCGGTCGGTGGAGGTCCGAATCGATCGGCACGGTGTCGCTGTGCTCCAGCCACACGGCACGGCAGTCAACATCGAGGAGTTGCAGGACGCCGTTGCACTGTGCCAGCTCGATCCGGAGGTACGCAGCATCGTAGTGTCGTCACAGCTGATCGCGGCTCTCGCCGATGAGTGATCGGCGACGCGATGAACCCGGTGAAGTCGTCAGGGCAGGCCGGCGTGTGGCACCTCGACACGGGTGGCCAACATCCGCGCCTCCGCCTTCAGTTTCCTTCTCTCAGAGCTGAAATCGGGTGCGACGCAGATGAACAGAGTCTGTCCATCATCGCCTCCAAGCACACACGCGTACGCACCTACCCCATCGGTCCGGATCTCTTCGACGATCTCGGTGCCCTCGCGCAACCCTGATTACCCGCTGATTGGCGGCGTCGGCGGTCCACACCGCACCCTCGGCGTCGACCCGTCGGCGCCGAGGCCGATTCCCGTGACGTCGAAGGGGTTGTCGCCGCGGTCGGCGATGAACAGCTCCACATGGACTCCTGGGATGTCGGTCTACTGGGCGGCGATCAAGTTGCTCGACCGTGGGCAGATCAGAGGTCGAGTGCGTCGATCGACCCGAGATCCGCTACGTGCTGCGCGATGCGCTCGATCGACGCGAGGGTGTAATCCTTTGGCTGGAGCTCGGGCTCGAATCGACTGCCGCCATAGGTAAATAGGGCGAATGCCAGTGCGTGCATCGGTTGCTGCCGGTAAGCCAGCCACGCCTCGTCGAAGGTCGGTGCGGTGGCTGCGCCGTTGTGCTTCAACTGCTCCACGTAGAGGCGCAGCAGGTCCTCCTGCCATTCCCGTCGGTCATCGGTGGTGAGCGAGCCGCCCATTGCGTAGGAGTAGTCCAGCGCCCAACTGCCCTTGGCTACACATTGCCAGTCGTAGAGGCCCATTCGGCCGTTCTCGTCGCGGAGCCAATTTCCAAGATGGAGATCTTGGTGCAGCAGCGTCTGGGGACCCGAACGGTGAAGCGCCAGCGACCGCATGAAGGCGGGATACAACTTGTGCTTCTGCGAGTAGAGCGTGGCGTTCACAACGTCCTTGGCGCGCTCAAGGCCGGTCAAGGTGCGCTTCTCGAACCCGGCCTTGCGGTTCAGATTCTCCTGCCAGTCGTAGGCAGGCCGGAGAGGGCTCAGGTCGGCACGGAACCGCGGACTGTCCCACAGTGCGCCGTGGTAGGTGGCCATTTCGGCCACCATGTCTTCGGCGTCGCTGCGACAGACCGGGTTCTTCATCGGATCGGGGAACGTCCAGTTGCGCACCCGAAGATCCTCGAGTAGGACCAGCGACCGGTGGGTACGTCGGTCATAACCCGAGTAGTACGCAAGGGGGCTACGCAGCTTCAGATCCGGACGTACGTGGTTGTAGAAGACTGACTCACCCTCGGCAATACCGGTGACGCCGAGCAACATTCGCGATCCGATGGTCGCCGTCGATTTCGAGAACAACTCCGTCGGCAGGCCGGCGGTTGAACCCGCCTCGTTGTAGACGACGGTGAGTGCGCGCCGGGCACTCGTGCCGTCGTCACCGCCGGACACCCGTACGTCCACCACCTTGGCGCCGCGGACGTTCCCGCACAGCACTGCCGATAGCCACTCGGGGGTGATGGCCTCCGCTGATGGGGGGACGACTGTCGGATCCGTGATGGGTGCGTGCGGCAGCAGCCTCTCCCGGACGATGGCCGTCGCGATCTGGCCGGCCGTGGCAATCGTCGCAAGCTTGTCGCCAACTGTCATTTCGTCGTTCCCTTCGTGGGCCGTTGATGACCACCGCGGGCCAGTAAGCCGGGCCTCATCAAGAATGCCAAGTAGCATGAATCACTGTGACGGACCAACTAGAATTTAACAAGCAATAGATTTCATGGCCAGAGTCGGTACGTTGTCGCGGTGGCCGTCGCCGTGCAGCACGCCCGCACCCGATCAGCCGATGAGTTCCTTGACTGTCGCCATCTGACCGACTCGCGCCTTGTGCTCTGCGGCAACAGGGTCGGCCAGAATGCACGTTATCCCGGCGGCCCGCATCGCTGCCAATCTGTCAGCGATCTGCGTACGATCACCGATCAGCGATATGGACCGGGCGAACTCGTCCGGAACCGCCTCGGCCGCTTGCCCCTTGGATCCAGACAGGAACAGCCGCTGAATCTCGACGGCTTCCTCCTCGTACCCATAACGCTGAAAAAGCGTGTTGTAGTAGTTCTTGCCCACCGCGCCCATTCCACCGACGTACAGCGCGACATTGTCCTTCACCGCCGCGAGCGCCGCCTGGGTTGCCACGGGGTCGCCCGAGATGAGGAGCGGGCACTGCACGCTGATTCCCAGTGGCCCAAGTTGACCATCGCGATGCTCCGCCCCGGCGCGGAGCGCATCGCCGAACGCTCGATCGGCACGCTCGGGGTGAAAGAGAATGGGCTGCCACTCGTCGAAGATCTCCGCGGCCAACTCCACGTTCTTGGGTCCAATCGCAGCCAGCGCCATCGGAATGTGGTCCCGTACCGGTTTGCCGATGATCTTCAGCGGTTTACCCAAACCAGACCCGCCGGCCCCCTGATCCAACGGCAGCGTGTAATGCCTGCCGCGATACTCGCTCGGCTCGCGCTTCCAGATCTTGCGGCAGATCTCGACATGTTCGCGAGCGCGCCCCACGGGTGCGTCGTACTTCACCCCGTGGAACCCCTCGATCACCTGCGGTCCGGACGCCCCGATGCCCAACACACAACGGCCCCCGCTCACGTAGTCGATGCCGGCCGCGGTCATCGCGAGATTGGTGGGCGTGCGCGAGAACATCGGCAGGACCCCGAAGGCCAACTCCACCGAGCGGGTCTTGGCGGCGACGAAGCCCATCTGGCTCACCGCATCGACGCTGTACGCCTCCGCGACCATGACGCGGTCCAGGCCGACGGATTCAAGTTCGGCGAGGCCGTTCACCATGGGTAGGAACTGATCGCCGTAGTACCGCAGCGGCATACCCAACTTCATGCCAATCTCCTTCGCCTTCGCCGCGTCAACATGCCGCTGAACCTCCTCGGCGGTGACGGAGGCCCCGCAGGGGCCGGCATGCCAATCACTTGACATTTTTAATCGTCGTTAGATTAATATAGTCGGAGAGCCTCTCGTTCACCGCCTGTCGGCTACAGATCGTCCGAGTGGCCGCTGTTCAGCACATATTGCCCTCACCGACTAGCACAGCAGGTCACCGACTCGACCCGATCGACGCCGTGGTCAGCCAGAGATCCGCGCCGCCGGGTAGCTCTGACTCAAAGAAGGGACCCTTGATGGACGCGAGTGCTTTTACACTCACCACCGACCAGGCTCGAATCGTGGCCGCCGCAAAAGAGTTCGGCGAGAAGTGGGCACCGTTCGCCACCGAGATCGACCGGAACGATTCGGCCCCCGTAGCCGACATGATCCGTGACACCGTGGACCTCGGCCTATCCGGTCTCACGATTCCCACCGAGTTCGGCGGCCGCGGGCACGATGCCATCGAATTCTCCCTTGCAGTCGAGCAGGCATGCCGCTCGATGAAATCGTGGATGGCGGGCGACATTCTCTTCGCTACCACTTGTACCGGACCGTCGGTGATCATGATGAGCGAGAACGTCGATGCGCATGCCCGCTACCTACCTCAGATTGCTGCCGGCGAGCGGACCGCTGCCATTGCCCTCTCGGAACCGAACCACGGTTCGGCCGTCACCGATATCGAGACTACGGCGGCCTTCGACGGGGACGACATCGTCATCAACGGATCCAAGCGGTTCATCACCGGGGCGCCTGATTACGACGTGTACGTCGTATTCGTCCGATTAAACAACACCGAGGGCATGAAGGGCATCGGCGCGGTCGTCGTCGACAAGACCTCTCCCGGGTTCTCCCTCGGCAACGGTCCCGAGTACATGGGCTCGCGGGGGTCGCCGCACGGCGAGTTGTTCTTCGACAACTGCCGTGTCCCACGTGGCAATCTGTTGATGGGCGAGGGCTCCTTCGCCCATCTGATGCAGGCCTTCAATG
The DNA here is from genome assembly GCF_053345865.1 of Mycobacterium sp. C31M. NCBI lineage: Bacteria > Bacillati > Actinomycetota > Actinomycetes > Mycobacteriales > Mycobacteriaceae > Mycobacterium > Mycobacterium sp. C31M. Next base: position 136,797 of record NZ_JBKFAX010000012.1, read on the forward strand.
TGGAGCGACTGTATATCTCATCGATGTGCCTCGGCCTTGCGCAAGGCGCGTTCGACGAGGCGGTCGCCTACTCGCACGACCGCGAACAATTCGGACGCCCGATCAACGAGTTCCAAGCCGTGTATCACATGATCGCCGAGATGTGGACCCAGATCGAGTCGGTCCGCTACCTCACCTACAAGGCCGCGTTGACCGCCGAACGCGGAAAGGTTCCCAAGGCGCTCGACGTTTCCACCGCCAAGCTGCACGCCGCCGATATGGGTCGCGACGTGTGCTGGAAAGCCATGCAGATACTGGGCGGTAACGGTTTGGTGACCGGCTTCCCGCCCGAGCGTTGCTTCCGGGATGTCATCGTTTCCTCGATCGCCGGTGGCACGACCCAGGTGCTGAAGAACACCATCGCCGCTCAGCTCCTGGGTAAGAGGCTCAACCAACGTGGCTGAGTCGTCGCCCGACGCCAGACGCGTACCGCCGACGCTGTCGGATGAACCCGTGCAGAGCCGACAGGAACTTACGCCTGTCGGCCTCGCACGTCGGGAAGAAATCCTGCGAACCGCCACCCGACTCTTCGCTACGCGTGGCTTTCACGCGACCCGGATGAATGACATCGCCGACGCGGTGCACATCAACAAGGCGTCGCTGTACTACTATTTCAGTAGTAAATCCGTTCTCCTGTATAACATCTTCTGGCGGTCCGGCCGGATACTGGAGTCGGCGACACGAACCGACCGTGATTGGTCGCCCTCCTATGGACTTAGCCAATGTACGAACAGAATCGCGCAGGCTGTCATCGCCGACCCACACGGGGCGGCGGTCTACTTTCGCGAAAGCCTGTACATCGGCGAATATTTCACGGACGAGCAGCTAGCCCGGGTCCGCCGCTCGGAGAGCGCTGTGCTGCAGAACATCTGCGACCAGATCGGCCGCGGTATCGAGTCGGGTGAGTTTCGTGAGTGCGATCGGCATACCGTCGCCACGGCTTACCTGAGTACTCTTCTCGCCGCGCACCGATGGCTCCCAGTCGACCGCGTCGAGGGCGCCGAAGCCTCGGCCGTGCAGTTGGCCGATCTCATTGTCCGCGGCCTTTCACTGGGCAAGCGGTCGGGGCGAGCCGCTTAACTTCCGACCGGCACGATCATCAGAGTGGTCCGCGTGGTGCTGTCACCGCTCCGGGCGACCAATTTCGCCGTCGGCGTCGCGCCGTGGTCTGTCAAGCGGTCGCCAACGACCAACTGAACCCGGGCAACGATATCTCGAATACGTGATTCCTCGTCGCTACCCTGAAATCCGTTGGCCCACGACCACAGCGAGGCCGCCAGTGCTGTCGGCAGTGCCACCCCGCTGCTGGCAAAGCCGGCAAGAAGGTCGCGTATCACCGCCTGCGCCTCCCCCGCACCGAGCTTCGCGCACAACCACGAATTGGCGCAATCGTCCAGGAAACTGCCTGCGGCCTCCAGGAGTGCCCAAGCAAAACAGTCTTCCTCGACGCTGTTCATCGCACGCTCTCGCTACCCGTCGATACCGGGATGGACAGCGTGGGCGCGTCGCCCACGCCGTGCCGGCGCGCGCCTTCGAGGTCGTCGAGGATCGCCTCCTGGGCGGCCGGCGGCAGAGTATGCAGGATCTCGCGGACCCGGGCCTGCCGACGCAACACACCCTGACGCTCGGGCATACCCGGAGTGGCCGACAGCTGCGGCGGCACACCCTCGATCTCCTCCACACCACCGTCATGCTGACCGGCCTCCAACATCGCAGCCTCAGCCGCCGCAGTCGCCTCGTCCTTCTCCTCCGACATACCGATCGGGCCGATCCGGCGACCGTTGAGGAACTGCTTGACCACCGGCTCCTCACTGGTGAGCAGCACCTCGCGCGGACCGAACATCACCAACTGCTTACGGAACAACATCCCGATGTTGTCCGGCACCGTGCGGGCGATGTTGATGTTGTGCGTCACGATCAACACCGTCGCATCAATCTGGGCGTTGATATCGATCAGCAACTGCGACAGATACGCAGTACGCACCGGATCCAGACCCGAATCCGGCTCATCACACAGGATGATCTTGGGATCCAACACCAGCGCACGGGCCAGACCGGCACGCTTGCGCATACCGCCGGAGATCTCACCTGGGAACTTGTGCCCATCATTGGGCATACCGACAAGCTCGAGCTTCTCCATCACAATCGAACGGATCTCGGACTCGGACTTCTTCGTGTGCTCACGCAACGGGAAAGCGGTGTTGTCATAGATGTTCATCGACCCGAACAGCGCACCATCCTGGAACAACACCCCGAACAAGGTCCGGATCTCATAGAGCTCCTTGGCCGAACACTCCAGGATGTTCGTGCCATCGATGACGATCGACCCGCGCTCGGGGCGCAGCAATCCGATCAGCGACTTCAGGAACACCGACTTACCGGTACCCGAGGGGCCCAGCAGAACGCTGACCTCACCCGCGGGAATCGACATCGTGACGTCCTCCCAAATCCGCGACGGACCAAAGGACTTCGTCAGATCCGTGACATCGATCTGAACACCCATACTTCACTTCACCTTTTCAACGTTGGCTTGGGATCTGACTGCGCGTCATATACATCCGCTCGCGCAGGGATCCGCCGGGGCCACCGACTCCGGCACGAGCACAGTGTTCGCGCCGGCCGGCAGCTGCTGTGTGTAGTCCACATCGCCTTCCAGATCAGGAGCAATCGGCATGAAGCGGCACAGCAGCGAAACAGCCAACGCACAGGGATCTTCCGCGTGATCCGTGCCCTCTGGTGGCACCAGTTGCACCACTCCGGCGGCCACGACCACCGCCAGCACACCGCCGGCCAGACGCTTGACCGCGGCGAGTGCCATTATCCTGCACCTCATTTGATCGAATTGACGAGGTCGCCCGACATGGCAGACAACTGCGGGCCCCAGGTGCCCCAGTCGTGCTGCCCGCCGGTGGGGATATCAAAATGTCCGTTGGCGCCGCCGATCGCCCGATACTGGGTGTAGAACGACCGGTTGCTGCCCTGTGCCTGGTCGCAGTAGCCGATCATGGCGGCGGGATCACTGCATTCGAGTGCGGCCGGACTGAAGATCCACAGTCGGGTGTTGTTGTCGACCAGTGTTTGTGCATGCACACTCGGGTCGTGCCATTTCCAGCGACCCAGCTGCGCTGCGCCCCACATGGCCTGGGTGTTCACCCCGCCGAAGCGGGCCAGGCCGGCCGTGATGGCGCCGTTCAACGCCGTCGCCGACGGTGTCATGAAACCGGACATCGAGCCCGCATAGCGGAACCGGTCCGGGTGGAAGGCGGCGAGCGTGACTGCGGCCGTTCCGCCCTGTGCTGCACCGACGATGCCATGCCCGCCCGGCGCCAGACCCTTGTTTGCGGCGAGCCAGTTCGGCAGCTCGGTGGCCAGGAACGTCTCCCACTGTTTGCTGCCGTCCATCTCCCAGTTGGTGTACAGGCTCCAGGCACCACCTGCCGGCGCGACGACCGAGACTCCCCTTCCGGCGAGCGTGCTGAATGCGCCCGCGCCGACCCAGTTGCTCACCTCCGGTCCGGCGTTGAACGCGTCGAGAAGATAGACGGCATGAGGCCCACCGGCCTGAAAGGTGACCGGGATGTCGCGGCCCATCGCGGCCGACGGCACCATCAGCGTTTCGACGCTGTCGGCCCGCGCCTCGACTGCTGTCCACAGGCAGAGCCCAACGATCACCGCGAAGACAGCGCGCAACAGGCGCGTGACAGTCCTCATACTGGTCTCCTTTGAAGGTGGATCGGCTGGTCGCTCAGCGATCAGATCGGCGGGTATGCGGGCGGTGGGTAGGTGCCACGCAGTGCCCACGGCAACCAGTTGAAGAACATCTCGAGTTCGTCGCTCGCGTCGTAGTCGGGAACGGGATCCACCAACAAACTCCGATCTGTCTCGCACGTCATAGCGGGACGCGTTCCATCAGCAGATCACATAGGCACCGGATTTTCTAGTCGTGAATAAAAACTGACTGCTGTCAGACCTTCGGACCGGGAACGGAAGAAGGCGAAGGAGGCCAAGCCAGGCCACGACAACTGCTCAGGCTTCGATATCGACTATCTCGATAAGCCGCAGTAGATCGCGGAAGATCGCCTCCAGACCTTCCAGGTCGGGCGCAAGAGCGGCCTGCTCGTAGCCGACGAGCAGGTACAGCGCCGCATCCGCAAACCGGTTCGCGCGTGCCTCGTCGGCACCGAGCTGCCGAGCCGAGTCCAGGACGACCCGACGCCGCAGCTGATCCACTTCGGACTGAATGACCGCCACGTCCGCGTCCACTCGGCTCCAGGCTCGGATTGCACCCTCGGCGGTATGATTCAGGTGTAACCCCACCTCGACCAGTCGCTCTATCCGACGGCGCGGATCCGGTTCGGCGCCTATGAGATTCAGCTTCGCAAGGGTGCCGTTGTCTTTCCAGTACAGAATCAACTGACTCCGATAGTCAGCCCAGCTGGAGAAGAAGTGGTAGAACGACCCCGAGGTCACACCCAACCGCCGGCACACCTCAGCCAGCTTGAGATCGAGATGCCCGCGATCGGCCAAGACCTCCAGACCCGTCACCATGTAATCGTCACGGGTCATGTCGGGTCAGGCCGCCCGACCGCGGCCCACGCTGCGACCATCCGACTATTCTAATCCATGATAAATAATCATGTGGCGCCGTCGTCATTCACAGGGAGCGTCGCTACACCTGGGCATGCACCCCACCAGAAGGGCACCCTCATGGAGATCCAACAATCCACTGGCGCCGCATCCCGCGGTCCAGGCGTGTCAACGCAACCCTCCGCGGTGTTCGACTGGCTGACGCGGCACGGCGTGGCCGCCACACCTCCCCTGGCGATGACCCGAGTCGGCATCGGGCAGTCGAACATCACGTCCCTCATCGTCGACGGCGCGGGATCCGAATGGGTGTTGCGCGAACCTCCGCACGGCGCGCCGAGCGGATCGCACAACCTTGTTCGCGAGGCCGGCATCCTGCAGGCTCTGTCCGGGTCAGATGTGCCGACTCCTCGGGTGATCGGGACGGGCGAAAGCGTGGATGGTTCGCCATTCTTGGTGATGGAGCGTGTCGCGGGTTCCGCGCTGGAGACAGCCGAGCAGGCCGGCGCCCTCACTCGCGAACAGCGTTATCAGCTCGGTGTGTCGGTGGCGACAACCCTAGCCAAACTGCACTCGATCGAACCGGGGATTCTTGGCATCCCGACATCTCGCAGCCCCTACCTGGTGCGGCAGATTCACCGTGTCGCGACGGCTTGGGCACACGTCCGTTCCCAGAGTCGCTACGACGCCGACTGGCAGGCCATGCATACAAAGCTGGTCGACCGACTCCCCCCGAGTCCGCCCCAGGTGATCATGCACGGTGACTACCGATTGTCGAACTTGCTCGTAGACCGGGGGCAGATCGCCGCCGTACTCGATTGGGAACTGTGCACCGTCGGTGATCCCCTCGCCGATCTTGCGTGGCTGCTCGACGACTGGCGAACGGCCGACGAGCCCGCGATCGTGATGCCCAGCCCTACCCGCGCAGGCGGCTTCCCCGACCGCGCCGAGATGATCTCCGTGTACCAGAAAGTCGCCGATATTCGCGTCGACAACCTGGATTACTACCGTGCGTTTTCGCAGTGGCGCGCGGCAAGTTTGTTGGAAGGGGTACGAGCCCGGCGACTTTCCGGAGCCATGGGTTCACATGCCGCGATCGACCCCGAGGAACTCGAGCGCACCGTCGGGATCCTGTTGAACTCGGCGGCCGATCACCTTCGACTTGCCGGGTAGGCGCCTATTCGGCGGGCACCTCGGCGATGCCGTGCCGAATGATCGACTGCGCGTTCTCCACCACCGCCTCGACCGATCCGCGCCGGGGATTCCACCACTCCACCGCCCAGTTCAGCGCACCGAGGACCAGCATCTGCGCGATGTAAAGGTCAAGCTCGGGGCGCAGCACTCCATCACGAGCAACGTCGTTGATCAGCCTGCGCCAGACGTCACCGTAGCGTTCCTCTTCGAGGATCTGGCGTTTACGAATACTCTGCGGTACCTGGCCCGAGTTCCGGATGGCCGCCGTGGTGTAGTGCGAGATCTCCAGCTCGTGCCGCAGATGGGCTTCTGCAGCGATGAGCAGCCGCTCCAGTGACGGGCTCCCATCGGGAACCTTCTCCAGGACGGACACGACGTGCTCACGCATATCGGCGATACCCGACCACATCACTTCCTCGATCAGCTCATCCCTGGACGGAAAGTAGTAGTAGATGGCGGGAGCCTGCAGGTCCGCTTCGGCGGCCACGTCGGTAAGACGAAGACCGGCGTAGCCTTTTTCGGACAGCACACGTGCCGCGGCGTCGAGGATGCGAGAACGTGTCAACGCCGACTTAGATTCTGCGGTCGCTGGCTCGACGACCACCTCTGCCGCCGCGGACAGCCGATTGTTTCGCCTAGCCATCCGAACATAGTAAGTCCGAACTGTTCAGATCGGTCGTTGACGCTCCCGCGTGGTTCCCGCTGGAGTATGCCGTCAGTGGTCCCGTCGTTCCACCTGCTGGCCGGTACGCCGCCGCGGGGTAGACCCGCCCGCCAACCCCGCGACCTAGTTACCGCACTACTGAAGAGCCGACGAGCTTTTTCGACCACCGTCTTAATCTCTAGTAAAAAATGCTTGACCAGAGAAGCCGGATTGCGCACAGTAGGTAGGTGACGTACCTCGGCGGGCAACCATCAGAACTTGATCGCAACCGGCGCACACGCGTCCGGGCCGCGCACGCGCTCGGAGTTCTGACGATGCTGGCCCTTCCGACCGCCCTGGTGCCGGCAACCGCCGGCGCCGACGCGGTCGCCTACCTCGTGAACGTCACAGTTCGCCCTGGCTACGGATTTCCCAATGCCGACGCGGCGTTGGCATACGGGCACTCGCTCTGCGACAGGGTCGAGTCGGGAACCCCGTACGGGTCGTTGATATCTCAGGTCAAACGCGACTTCAACACGACCGATGACTATCAAGCCTCGTACCTCATCACCCAGGCGGCCAACGAGCTGTGCCCCGGCGCGATCTGGCAACTACGCAATTCAGCCGCGGGCTACCGCCCCGGATCGGAGTAATCAGATGGGCCACGCGATCTCGTCCGAGGCACACACCCGTCGACCACGTCGGGCAATTCTCGCCCTGGCGCTCGCCACCACCATCGCAGTTTCGTTGGCACCCAACGCAAGTGCCGATAACCGCAGGCTCAACGAAAGTGTCATCGCCAACGTCTACACGGTGCAACACCAGGCAGGCTGCACGAACAACGTGGCGCGCCAAGCTCAGCTGCAGCTGGCCGCCGAGTGGCACGCCCGCGACCTGATGGAAAACCGCGCGCTCAACGCCGACGTGGGATCGGACGGATCCACCCCCGCACAGCGCGCCGAAGCCGCCGGCTACCGCGGCATCGTTGCGCAGACTGTCGCGATCAATCCAGCGCTGGCGATCAGCGGAATCGAACTGATCAACCAGTGGTACCACAACCCGCACAGCGTCGCGATCATGCGCAACTGCGCCAATATTCACATGGGCGTGTGGTCGGAGAACAGCCTGGATCGGACCGTTGTTGTCGCGGTATACGGCCAACCTGGCTGAGCCTCACAACCCGAGGCTCCAGATCGTCACACAGGCTGCACGCGACACCAGAGAAAGCAGACAATGACAATTGCCCACAACAACTCTCCCACCGCGACGTGGTGCCTGATAGGTGATCAGCGATCAGTTGAAGGTCGGTTCGGTTTGCGGGATTGCGCACCGACCGATGCCGGTGGAAACCGATGCGCCCTGCCGATCCGGCCGTGGGCACGCGACGGACAACATCGGCTGCGGGTCGGTCCGTTGATGGTCCTTGCCGATCACATACTCGGTGAGCTGCCCTACTTGCGTCGGCCGTCTCGAACCTGGTCGCTCACAGCCGAACTGACGCTCGATGTCGTCGGTGACCTGTCGAACGCCGAGGCACTTGTCGCACGAGCGCACAATGTCACCACCGGCACCGAGTCCCTCACCCAATGCCGAATCACCGACCAGGACGACGAGCTGCTAGCAGTGGGGAGCGCCCGTTGCGTCTACATACCGGCAACAGCGGAGGACCCCCATGCCGATGTCTCGGCCGCGCCGCCACCACTGTCGAACTCGATGAACATCGAGGAACTACTGGGGCTCGAATACAAACACCTTTCCGACTCCACGGAGGTGACCCTCTGTGAACCCGGCGGCTGGGTCAACGGATTCGGAATCATGCACGGCGGCGTGTCAGCCTGCGTAACCGAAGTCGCCGCCTCGGCTCACATTCAACGGGCGAACCCGGACCTGCTCGTAGCGCACGTTCAGACCAACTTTGTCCGCCCGGTGGTCGTCGGTGCGCCCTACACGGCGAAGGCACGGGCCCATCACATCGGTAGGTCATCAGCCGTCGTCGAGGTGCTCGGCTTTGGCGGAGGCGGTGAGCTGTGCACGGTGTCGACCGTCACCGCACGACGGCCCGGCAGGCACCCACGGTCCGCAGAGCACACCTCATGAGCCCCGTTTTGCAATCGGGTGATGTCGTGCGGGCTGCCACGCTGATTCGCGCGACACCGGAGCAGGTCTTTGCCGTCGTATCCGACATCCGCAGAATCCCCGAGTGGAGTCCTGAGTGCATCCGCACGGAGTGGGTCGCTGCGGACGAGTTCCGAGGCGTGAACCGCCGCCGATTCGGACGATGGTCGACGCACGCCAAGATCGTCACGGCAGAGCCGGGCCGGCGTTTCGAGTTCGCCGTGCAGCTTCGCGGATCGGACTTCACCAGATGGAGCTACGGGATGGAGACCGCAGCGGAGGGATGCCGTCTCATCGAGGAAATGCGGATGTGTGTCGATCTACCGTTCGCCGCGTTGGCCTTCGAACGAATCGCGCTGCGTGTCAAGGATCGTCGTAGCGATCTTCAGGGCAACATCGACCAGTCGCTGCAACGGCTACGGCAGATCATCGAGGCTGAGTACACCCCGCGAGGCCCGGAGATCAACCCATGAGATCGCCGGAGACACCCGACTACATCGTCGTCGGGGCGGGGTCGGCGGGATGCGTCGTCGCCTCCCGGCTGGCAGCAGCGGGCGCTGACGTGGCACTGTTCGAAGCAGGCGGGACGGACCGACGCCCGGACGTCCGTCTACCGATCGGGATCATGAGCCTGTTCGCGACCGCCAACTGGCGCTATCCAACGGCTCCCGATCCCAGCAAGAACAACAAACCGAGCGCCTTTGCCGGCGGACGCATCGTCGGCGGCAGTGGCTCCATCAACGCCATGGTCTATGTGCGTGGGCGGGCCGAGGATTTCGACGGGTGGCAGCGCGGGGGCGCCACCGGCTGGAGCTACGACGATGTGCTGCCGGCCTTCAGATCGATAGAGAACTGGGCAGGCGGCTCCGACAGCCATCGGGGCACGGGCGGCCCGATCGATGTCACCTGGTGCGGTCATCGGCATCCGCTCGATCACGGCTTCATCGCTGCCGCGGTCGAAGCCGGCTATGCCCACAACCCGGACCAGAACGGCAGCACCCAACTCGGCGTCGGCCCAGCCCAGGTCAATCAGCGTCATGGTCTCCGCTGCTCTGCTGCAACGGGATTCCTGCGAAGCCTGCCGAGTGACCGGCGGCCGCGGCTGCACACCCGCACACCGGTTCAACAGGTCCTGGTCGAAAAGGGGCGCGCCGTCGGCATCGTGGCGCAAGGACGACTTGTGCGGGCGGCGCAAGGGGTCATCCTGGCCGCCGGCGCGATCGGGTCACCGGCACTGCTGATGCGCTCGGGCATCCGAGCACGCGGCAGGGTCGCGGACCTACCCGGCGTCGGCCAGAATCTGCACGACCACCTGGTCGTAGCGCAGCACTGGGCCTCCCGTGTCCCGACCGTCAACTCGATGAATCCGGTACGCGCGATTCGGGCGGTCGGCTCGCTGGTCGCCAGCGGAACCGGTGCGTTGACCACCACACCGTTCGAGGCGCAGCTGTTCACCGACGAATTCCAGATCGCCATCTCGCCGGTTCATTACCAGCTCGATCCGATCCGGGGCCGCGCCCGGGTCGACCGCCAGGATGCCTTCACCGTCTATACCGTTCTTCTGCAACCCGAGTCGCGCGGGCGAATAGAACTTCGCGACGGCAAGCCGGTGGTCCAGCACGCCCGACTGTCGCAGGCCGGTGACCGGGACCGACTCCTGGCCGGCACCGCGCTCGCGCGTGATCTCATCGAATCCACGTCGGCCATGCGGGGTATGACCGGCACATACCTCGACGGCGATCCTTCAGCGGGTCCGGAGTGGTTGGCCGTCAAGGAATCCAGCATCTACCACGCGGTCGGCACCTGCCGCATGGGCACCGACGGCGACACCGTCGTCGATCCGCACCTGCGCGTGCACGGGATCGAAGGGTTGCGTGTCGTCGACGCATCCGTCATGCCGTCCATCACGTCGGGCAACACCAACGCGCCGTCCATGATGATCGCCCACCGGGCAGCCGACCTCGTGCTGCACGGCTGACCCCATTTCCATACCAACTCCGAGGATCGTTACACCCTGTGAATGACGGCACCCAACGACCACAACGTCGCCGACGCTCGATAGCCATGACCCGCGACGAAGTCGACAGCTTCCTTGCGCAACAACGCACCTGCCGGGTCGCGACGGTCAGCCGGTCCGGCCAGCCGCACGTCACTCCGCTGTGGTTCGCCTGGGATGGCGCGGCACTGTGGTTGTACTCCATAGTCGACAGCCAGCGGTGGACCGACCTCACCCACGACGCGCGGATATCGGTCGTTGTCGACGACGGCGCCGCCTACGGCGAGCTTCGCGGCGTGGAGATCGTGGGCACAGCGATGGTTGTCGGTGAGGTGCCCCGAACCGATTCGGCCAACCCGGAGCTTGCGGCTCCGGAGCGCCTCTTCTCCGAAAAGTATTTCGCGGGAACGGAATTTGTCAGCGACGGGCGTCACGCATGGGTACGGATAACGCCGACGACCGCGCGGAGCTGGGATTTCCGTAAGATCCCGGCCAGACCGTCACCCTGATTTCGGTGTGGTGATCAGCGCCGGGCCGGCGGAGCTGTGGCGATCAGATTGCCGGCAGCATGTTCACCGCTGACGACAGCGGTCTCGACGCCCAGGTGCGCCAGGTAGTCGCCTGCCACTGCGATTCGAGGCGGCATTGCACCACGAAGACGGCTCATGGCCCGGTAGTGTCCGGGCGGACAGGTGGCCAGGGCGCGCTCTGAACGGAAGACCTCCGCCTCCGGCTCGGGCGCCCCGTCTCCGAGGATCTTCGCGACGTGTCGCAACGTGGCCTCTACGAGCTCGCCGTCGGACAGCCGGCGAGTCGATTCGCTGGAGAAGTACGAGTTCGTCATACGGGCACCAGCCGGCACCAGCTCCTTGGCGTTCCGGGATGTCTTGACGATGGTGCCGAGGATGTCCCGCGGCCCAGCTCCGATGGGCAGGAGCATCTCGAATTCACTGTTCGGCCAAGGATCCTTGCGCCAGCGTAGATTGACGTGGGCCATCGATGCGTACGGGACCGACCGCAGCGACTGTGCGAGGTCCGGTCCGATCTGTCCGTCGAGGAGGCTCGCGGTCTGCGGGGCATCCGTGGCGATGACGACGCCGTCGGCACGGACCACCTGGCCATCGGTCGTCCTGACCACGACCTCCTGCCCGTCGACTTCCACACCCGTGACCTGGGTGTCGAGTCGAACGTCGACTTTAGCCGTCAGTGCCCGACACACCGACCCCATGCCCTCGACCGGCAGGAAGAACTTGGACCGGTGAGCCCGCTTCATGACGCCCTGCAGATAGGGCACCGACAGATCACGACAGTCGGTCCCGAACGAGGGTTCGATCAACGGGCGGACAAAGCACTCGAATAGATTGTCACCAAGTCGCTTTCGAGCCCACATTTCCATATTGTCGCCGGTGTCGAACTGTGCGAGACTCTCGGTCTCGAAAGGATCAGGTGCGGGACTGGCGATGATCTGTGCCGCACGCAACGCCAACCGCACCTTGTCCCGAACCGACAGCATCGGGAAGCGGAAGAACGACGGGATGTAGTCGTACCTGATCGGGTGCAGGACAGCGCCGTCCCATAGCCCGGCCAGCGGCGACCACGGTTGTACCACCCCGCCCCGTCCGACATCGTTGAGCAACCCGATTGTGTGGGTATAGGAATTGAGCAGGTAGATCGCTCCCACTTCGACTCCGAAGCCGTCGCGCTCGACGGTCCGGGTGCGTCCACCCAACTCTCCAGATGCCTCGAAGAGCGTGACTTCATGCCCTTCTCGGGAAAGCACCGCTGCCGCTGCACAACCTGCGGCACCACCACCCACTACCAGGTACACACGCACAACCTTTCACGAAAAAAGACACCGAGCCCAGCTCGGCGCACTAGGCAAACAGATAGAGCCCGATCAGCAGCACCGCAACCACCGCGTTCCACACCCCGAAGACCACTCGTAATGCGTTGGGCGCGTGACGAATCTCCATGAAGTACTGACCGACAAAATGAACCTTGACCGCCGCGATGGCGATGATTCCGATCGCCGCGTAGTTGTCCGGCAAGTTATGCCCGACGCCGAGGATCCAGGACGCGAGGGTCGCAGCGATCAGCAGAAACCAGACGACCGTGATCCGGTCACGAAGCAGACTAGTCAGCATCATTTCACCAAGTAGAGGAGCGGGAAGATCACGATCCACAGGAGATCGACCATGTGCCAGAAGCACGCGGAACCCTCTAGGTACCGCTGCTCCCGACCGTCGAGTGCGGGCCTACGCGTGAGCTTGACGACGAACAGCAGCAGTGCCAGGCCGATTGCCACGTGAAACAGGTGCAGCCCTGTCATCACATAGAAGTACATGAAAAAGTCGTTTGTGGCGGGGACCAGGCCGTGTGCAATCTTCTCGCTGTACTCGACCGCCTTGTTGGCCACAAAGATCAACCCACAGACGATTGCGCCGATGGTGAGCCACCGAGCCAGAGGCAGCGCACCACGACGCACCGCGCGCACCGCTGTGACCACGAGCAGTGAACTGGTGAGCAGCACCAGCGTATTGACAACGCCGAAGGTCTGATTCAACAGCAGCTGAGATTCGTTGAACTGAGCCACATCCTGGCCCCGGTAGTACAGGTACACGCCGAACAGCAGCGCAAATACCGTCATGTCACCGAAAATGAAGACCCACATGCCTTCTTCGCCGGGCAGGTGACGTTGCGGGTCCGACTTCTCCGCCGACGACCGGTCGTCGGCAGCTACCGGCGCGGAGGTCATCGGCCACCGCTGAAATACATACGGAAGCGGCGAGATTCGACGGAGGGATCCGTCATCACCGACATGATTTCCAACATGCTGCAGCCCTTCTTCGTTGATACGAGCCTGCGGAATAATTTAACATAAAATAAAAAGAAGGGTAGGCTTTCAGCCATGTCAAGTCAGCTCACTGAGGAAGAGTCCCTACTCGTCGAAACCGTGCGGTTGTTCATCGACCGCGACGTGAAGCCAACGGTGCGCGACGTGGAGCACGCGAACGAGTACCCCGAGGCGTGGATCGACCAGATGAAGCGCATCGGCATCTACGGGTTGGCTGTTCCAGAGGAGTTCGGCGGAACACCGGTCTCCACGGCCTGCTACGTCATGGTCACCCAGGAGTTGGCACGTGGATGGATGAGCCTGGCCGGCGCAATGGGCGGGCACACGGTGGTGTCCAAACTCGTCGCACAGTTCGGCACCGACGAACAGCGCCAGAAGTATCTGCCCAAACTCGCCACCGGCGAGATCCGGGCCACGATGGCGCTCACCGAGCCCGGCGGCGGATCCGACCTGCAAGCCATGACGACCACAGCGTTGCCGGCCGACGACGGACTCGTCATCAACGGCGCGAAGACGTGGATCTCGAATGCCCGCCGGTCCGGGCTGATCGCCCTGCTGTGCAAGACGGACCCCAAGGCGACGCCGAAACACGCGGGCATCTCGGTGGTTCTCGTCGAGCACGGCCCCGGCTTGACCGTATCTCGCGACCTCCCCAAACTCGGCTACAAGGGCGTCGAATCCTGCGAGTTGTCCTTCGACAACCACCGCGTGCCGACCTCAGCGATCCTGGGCGGTGTCGCGGGTAAGGGATTCGGGCAGATGATGCGAGGACTGGAGACCGGCCGTATTCAGGTTGCATCGCGGGCCCTCGGCGTCGCGACGGCGGCGCTCGAAGATGCGCTGGCCTACGCCCAGGATCGGGAGAGCTTCGGACAACCCATCTGGAAACATCAGGCAATCGGCCATTATCTCGCCGACATGGCAACCAAGCTCACCGCCGCCCGCCAGCTGACGCTGCACGCCGCCGACCGCTACGACAGCGGCGAGCGGGCCGATATGGAGGCGGGCATGGCGAAGCTCTTCGCCTCCGAAATTGCCATGGAGATCGCACTCAACGCTGTGCGGATTCACGGCGGCTACGGATATTCGACCGAGTATGACGTCGAACGCTATTTCAGGGACGCCCCGCTGATGATCGTCGGCGAGGGCACCAACGAGATTCAGCGCATTGTCATCGCCGCGCAACTCGTTGCACGCGGTGGCATCTGAGGGCACCCCGAACCGTCATGACCGGCGACACCGCGGCACCCATCAGTTCCGATGACTCCTGGCGATCCCTTGAACAGCCATGGCCGCCGCTGTTCGAATGGGTCCAGCGCACCACCGGTGGCAAGATCGTCGAGTGGCGTCGGCAAGCGCGTTGGCGGCCGGCCTGGTATCTGACTGTCGATACCGACGGTCGGCGGCGACAGCTCTATGTCCGCTGCCAACGGGAAGAGAGCATGCCGTGGACCGGGACGCTCTCGCTCAGGCGCGAATACAGAATCATGCAGGTGCTGCATCAGCATGACGTTGCCGTCGCGGCTCCCCTCGCGTTCTGCGAGGAACCCGAGGCGATCCTGATGGAGGCTGTCCACGGTCGCGATCGGTTCGACGACCGTGACGATCAGCAGCTACGCGACACCGTGGTCGCCGACTACATGCGCCGCCTGGTCCAGGCACACCGGCTGGACACCCAACCATTCGAAGCGATCGGCCTATCCCGACCAGCGGACAGCGTCGACATCGGCTACATGGGGTTCGGGCTGTCCGAGAAGTGGTATCGACAGGTCAAGCCGGCGCCGGACCCGACCATCGAGTTCGTGATCGCCTGGCTCCACCGAAGTGCGCCTCGGCACCGCACCGAGGTGTCATGGATCCATTTCGACGCCGGTCAATTCCTCCATGCCGAGGGTGCGGTCACGGCGCTGATGGACGTCGAGTTCGCCTGTCTGGGTGACCCGATGGCCGACCTCGGCGCGATGCGGATGCGCGACACCGCACAGCCCATCGGCAACCTGACACACGCTTTCGCCACGTACGCGCACGAAACCGGCGAGCCGATCGACCGCGCCGTGGTCAACTTCCACGCTGTCCGGTTTGCGCTGCTGACCGCAATGCTGTCCGCCGGCACCAGGGCCGACCCGCCGGCCGAATTCGATCTCGCCCAGTGGCAGGCGTGGTCGTTGATGGCTCTGATGATCTGCTTGGAGATCATCGCCGAGGAGGGCGGCTACCAGCTGGATCCGCCGCCAGCCGTGTCGTTCTCGAGTATCCGTGCCGAGGCCATGCACCGCTCGGTTCAGCGCATCGTCGACGATGTTCTCGGCGACGACAACCTGGATGACCATCTGGCGTTCCGGTTACGGATCGTGCGCGATCTGCTTCCCGGGATACACCGAGCAGCGCAGGCCGGCGATCAGGTCGAGCAGGCGGACCGCGACGAGGCGTCAGCCCTGCTGGGGACCGTCCCGGCCGACTGGGCGGTCGCCGACGGCGAACTGGAAAGAGCGATCGCCACCGGCGATCCGATCCCGGAGGCCGACATGGTGCGGCTCCTCGCTCGCCGCATCGGCCGGCAGATCGAGCTGATCAGGCCGGGCATGCGAGATGTTCGGAATTTCAGTGTGCAAGCGATCGACTGGTCGGTGGTCCCGACCACATGACCGTGCCCGCCTCCACCCGGAAGAGACGCTGACGCGCGTCTTATCATCGAACGATGGTCACAAAGTCGACGGACTCCCAGCCTGCGGAATCCAAAGCGCAGCGGACGAGAGGGCGGATCCTTGATGCTGCGGCGAAGGTACTCAGCGTCAAGGGATACGCGGGCACACGGCTGACTGATGTGGCCGAGCAGGCCGAGCTCCAGGCGCCGGCGATTTACTACTACTTCAAATCGCGTGATGACCTGATCGAAGAAGTCATGTTCTGCGGTATCAGCGACATGCGCCGGTACCTACAGGACGCGCTGGACGCACTACCCGACGACATCGACTCCATGGATCGCATCTTGGCCGCCGTCGCGACACATCTCCAGCACGAACTTGAGTTGTCCGACTACGCGCGCGCCACCATCCGAAACTCTGGTCAGGTTCCGGAGCATCTCAAGGACCGCCAGAAGAAGGAGGAGGCAGCCTACAACCGCATCTGGCGTGGCCTGGTGAAGAATGCCGCGACAGATGGCCACCTTCGTTCGGACCTCGACCCGCGGCTTGCCCAGGCCTTGATACTCGGGGCACTCAACTGGGCTGCCGAATGGTGGGATCCCCGACGCAACTCCGTCGAGACGATGGTCCAGAACGCACAGGTCTTCGTCCGAAACAGCCTGAGCCCGAACAACTCCCCCGAACCTCGCCGGCGCCGCTGATTCCACGCCTTGCGGTGGGCACACGACGGTGGTCACTTTTTTGATTCTATGTTAAATTAATTTCCATGACTGAGGCTTACATCGTTGACGCTGTCCGAACTGCCGTGGGCAGGCGCAAGGGCGGCTTTGCAGAAGCGCATCCCGCCGATATGGCGGCGCATGTGATCAAGACCGTCGTCGGTCGCCACGACTTCGATCCGGCGGCCATCGATGACGTCATTCTGGGATGTCTCGACAACATCGGTTCGCAGGCCGGCGATATTGCCCGTACCGCAGCTTTGGCTGCCGGCCTGCCCGAGTCCGTGCCCGGTGTGACCATCGACCGGCAGTGTGGATCCGCGCAGCAGGCAGTTCATTTCGCTGCCCAGGCGGTCATGAGCGGTACCTCTGACCTCATTGTTGCCGGCGGCGTGCAGAAGATGACGCAGTTCCCGATCCTCAGCGCGTTCGCCGCAGGTGAGCCTTTCGGGTCCGTCGACCCCTGGACCGGTTGCGAAGGCTGGCAGGCGCGCTACGGCGATCAGGAGATCTCGCAGTTCCGCGGGGCCGAGATGATCGCCGAGCAGTGGAACCTCAGCCGCGAGGACAACGAGCGCTTCGCCTTCGCCAGCCACCAGCGCGCGCTGAACGCCATTTCAGAGGGGTACTTCACCCGGGAGATTACCGAATACCGGGGTGTCAGCGTCGACGAGGGTCCGCGGGCCGACACCACACTGGAGAAGATGGCCGGTCTGAAGACCCTCGTCGAGGGCGGCGTCCTGACCGCCGCGGTCGCCAGCCAGATCTCCGACGGCGCCGCGGCGCTGCTCGTCGCCTCGAAGGCCGCGGTCGACCGCTTCGGCTTCACCCCGCGCGCACGCATCCACCACATGTCGGTGCGCGGTGCCGACCCGGTGATGATGCTGACGGCGCCCATCCCGGCCACCCAGCACGCTCTGAAGCGTGCCGGCATGACCATCGACGATATCGACGTCGTCGAGATCAATGAGGCCTTCGCCCCCGTCGTCCTCTCCTGGCTCGCCGAGGTCGGAGCGGACCCGGCCAAGGTCAACCCGAATGGCGGGGCCATCGCCCTCGGACATCCCATCGGCTGCACCGGAGCCCGGTTGATGACCTCGATGCTGCACGAACTGGAGCGCACCGGGGGTCGCTACGGCTTGCAGACCATGTGCGAGGGCGGCGGACAGGCCAACGTCACGATCATCGAGCGGCTGTAGGTCGTGGAACGCACTCTGTACGGACCAGATCACGAAGCATACCGGGAGACGGTCCGGGAGTTTCTGGCCCGAGAAGTTGTGCCGCACCAGCACGATTGGGACCGCGAACGCTGGATCGACCGCTCGGTTTTCGGGCGGGCTGCCAAATCCGGCGTCTACGGCCTGCAGATCGCCGAGCAGTACGGCGGTTCCGGTGAGCCCGACTACCGATACCGAATGATCGTGTGCGAGGAGATCGCGCGGATCAACGCGCTGTCCTTCGGGCTCACCATCAGCCTGCAGGACGACCTCGTGTTGCACTACCTGCTCGATCTGACCAATGACGAGCAGAAACAACGCTGGCTCCCCGGTTTCGCCGCCGGCGAGTTGATCGGCGCCCTCGCGATGACTGAGCCCAGCGCGGGCAGCGACCTCCGTGGTATGCGAACGACAGCTCGCCTCGACGGCGACAACTGGATCCTGAACGGGCAGAAGACGTTCATCTCCAGCGGGATCATGTCCGATGTGATCGTCGTGGCGGCCAAGACCGATCCCGACGGTGGATCGCGGGCCTTCAGCCTCTTTGTCGTAGAACGAGATACCCCCGGATTCGAACGGGGGCCGAAGCTGGACAAGCTGGGCCTGCCCGGCCAGGACACCTCCGAGCTCTATTTTCAGGATGCCGTGGTGCCGGCCGGCAACCTGCTCGGCGATGCAGGCAGAGGCCTGCAGTACCTGATGAGCCATCTACCGCGGGAGCGCCTCGGCGTCACCGCCAAGGCAATGGCGACCACGCGAGCGATCTACGCCTCGACCGTCGAGTACTGCAAAACCCGACAGGCCTTCGGCGGCCCGCTGACCGACAAACAGCACGTCCGGTTCGAGCTGGCGGACATGGCCACCGAGATCGATATCGCCGAGGCCTACACGGATCGCAGCGTGCTGGCCTACAACGCCGGCGAGCTCACCCCGGTGGATGCCGCCAAGGGCAAGTGGTATCTGAGCGAACTACAGAAGCGCGTCATCGACCGCTGCCTGCAATTGCACGGCGGATATGGCTACATGCTGGAATATCCGGTCGCACGTGCGTACCTGGACACCAGGATTCAGACGATCTATGGCGGCACCACCGAGATCATGAAGGAGATCATCGGACGAGATATCGCCGGATCCTGAACGACCCCACCCTGCGCGGGCCGAGCTCAGCTCGGTCCGCGCAGTGCTTTCAGCGTCGGAACCTTGCGCGGAATCGTTGCCTGAACCAACCCGAAGTCGAGACCGCATTTCCTTGTAAGCCAAGTTTTTTGAATTTATAATAAAATTCAGTGCCAGTTCGAGTTGAGGAGTAGCCGGTGTCCACCAGCCCAGAGGAATCGGTCACAGTGCCGTCCGCCGAGGAATCGGCAGACGGTGTCCGGGAGTACGACAGCATCGACATCTCACGCAAGTCGTTCTGGGCGCAATCTGCCGAGCAGCGCGATACTGCCTTCGCCGAACTTCGTCGCACCACGCCCGTCAGTTGGCAGCGTCCCATCGAGAGTGATCTGCCGGCATCCGGAGTTCCCGGGTTCTGGGCTGTCACGTCCCACGAACTCATCCGCGAGGTGAGTACACACCCGGAGATCTTCTGTTCGGGCCAGGGCATCCAACTCGAAGATGTGCCAGATGAGTTCCTCGAAGCGGCATCGTCATTCCTTGCCATGGACGGTCAGCGTCACCTGACCTACCGCCGACTGATGAGTGCGGCCTTCACACCACGTCAGGTGAAACGCATCGAGGAACAGATCCGCGCACGCGCCGCCGCTATTGTCGAGGACTTTCTCGCCAAAGGCACTGGCGATTGGGTGGACGACGTTGCCAAGCAGATGCCCATGAACACCATCTACGACATGGCCGGCCTGCCGCAAGCCCAGCGTGATGAGGCAGCGCACTTCGCCGACGAACTGGCCGGATGGAACGATCCCGACGTCGCTGCCGGTCGCTCATCGGCTGAGGTTCTCAACGACGCGCTGATCGGAAATCTCACCATCGGACTGGATTTCGCAGCCAACACTCGTGAATGTCCGCGCGACGACATCTGGTCGAACCTGGTTGCGGCTCAGGTCGACGGCCACGAGCTCACCGACGACGAACTCGCGTCGATGTTTGTCCTCATGTCGTTCGCGGGCAACGACACCACCCGCACCACGCTGTCCCTCGGGGTCAAGGCCTTCGTCGACCACCCCGACCAGGCCGCATATCTGCTGGAAGACTTCCCCGGGCGTATCGAGGCGGCCATCGATGAAGTGCTGCGCTGGGTGACTCCGGTGATGACGTTCCGGCGCACCGCCACACAAGACACCATCCTGGGTGGCCGGCAGATCAGGGCCGGGGACTGGGTGGTGATGATCTATTCCTCAGGCAACCGCGACGAGACCGAATTCACCGACCCGTGGAAGTTCGATATCTCCCGAAAGCCCAACCAGCATGTCGCCTTTGGCGGCGGCGGACCGCACTACTGCCTGGGCGCCTTCCTCGCCAGAATGCAGATCAAGCACATGCTGGATCAGATTCTGCATCGGCTGCCCGGGCTGACGCTGGGTGAGCCCGCCATGCTGGTGAGCAACTTCGCGACTGCGGTGAAGACCATGCGGGCCGACGCACGCTGCCCCGTTCAACACTGATATCGAACCGGCATCCACATCGACGACGTTGTCGATGTGGATGCCGTAGTTCGGTGCGGCTCGGAACTCAAGCCGACTGAGCGAACAGGCCCTCGACGAGTCCGCGCCGCTCTGCCCACCCGGCCGACCGCAAGTCGACGTGCCCGGCCTCGGTGACGATGACTTCGACATCATGGGCCGGTGTCGACGCCGGCCGGCTCAACACGTCGACCAAGGTGGATCGGTCACCGAACGTGGCGGGAACCGCGATGATCGACAACCCCCGCGGGTTCAACCGGGCGGCGTTGCAGTAATCGGGATGCCCACCGATACCACCGACGATCTTGTCCCCCACGCCCTCGACGTTGATCTGGCCGTGAGGATCGATCTCGATGGCGGTGTTGACGGCGAAAAAGGGTTCGCCCCGGGACAACCGGCTCGTGTCATGACTGTGTTCGATACCGCGCAGGATCGGTCTGCCGTCAGCCCACGCGTACAGTTCGGCGGTGCCGAACAGGTACGTCGCCGACGGGTCACCGATCAACAGCCCCCGACGTTCGAGGCCCATCACCGCATCGGTCAACAACCCGGTATCGACGGCCAGCGGTTTGGTCGACCGCTGCAACAACGCCGTTCCGAGCTGGCCGGGGCCATATTGCACACGGGCACCCGCCGGAATCAGATCGAGAACACGATCGGCCAATGCATCGTGAATCGGCTGCGCCGGCTTCGACGGAATGGAAGCGGGCTGATCCCCCGAACGTCCGATGATCGTCACAGCCTCCGCCGGTAACGGCGGTTCCGCACTCGCCACCGGCGCCGAGTCGTCGAGGACTGCCCAGACCGGGACACCCGACCGGACCATTGCCTGCTGCCAGGAAACCTCCGTACAGAAGTGCAGACCGTCGGCCCGGCGCGCAACACGGGTGATGAGCACATCCGGACGTAGATGCCCGGCCAGAAGTCCGGGGACAGCGGCCATACTCACCGGCACGGCGCTGGTCACCGGATACGGAAGTAGTGAACGCACTCCCCAGCCGGGCATCAGCAGAACTATCCGCGCGAAGTCATCCGGCGTGATGCCTTGCAGTGCAACAGGACTCCAGCCCAGGATCAGCGTGACCCCCGGACGAGACCCGGCAAAGGCACTCACTGTCTCGCCGACACTCGGGTTCCCGGAAATGGCATTGACCGCCCCGACACCGTCGCCGAGGGCGATGGTGCACGAGCCATCCCCCAGGGTCCGGTCAAGCAGGATCGTCAGGTCTGATGTGGACCTCGGAACCACAGCTCTAGGCACTCGCGCGAGCCGCCGTGAGCAACTCGGCGCGGTCGACGACCTTCACCCGCGGCCGAGCCGCCGCGGAGCCGAGTCGACGTTCTGCCTCATCAATCGAGCGCCAGCCGGCCCAATCCACGACATGCACCCCCTGAGCGGACAATTGCTCGGCGATCGAGGACGTGCCGTCGGACGCCGGAAGTGCGCCGGCCTCCGCGTCGGCCAACAGGTTCTCGACGGTTTCCCGCGCGCACAACCGGTTGGTCCCGATGACGCCACGCGGTCCGCGTTTGATCCAGCCGGTGACATAGAGCCCCGGTACGACGGCGCCGTCGTCGGTGACCCGGCCACCCTCGTTCGGGACGACACCGGTGACCGGATCCGCCGGCATACCGGCGATCGGTGCGCCTCGATAACCGATGGCACGCAACACCATCGACGTGCCGATGGTCGCAGAACCATCGACTTGGTTGATGACCAGTCCTTCGACCCGTTCGGATCCGACCACCTCGACGGGCCGCGCGCCGAAGCGCAGGACTATCCGGCGGTTGCCCGGCCGATCCGGACGCTCGGCGTACTCGGCGATGATGTCGAACTTGAGCGCGCCCTCATGGTCATCAGGTCGTTCGCCGAGTGCTCCCTCGATGGCGATGTCGACGCCCTGCAGTGAGCCGAGCGCCAACAGTTCGCCGACCGAGAACGCTCCGTCAGCCGCGCCCCGCCTGCCCAGCACGACGACCTCGCGGACCGCACTGCGACGCAGTTTCTCCAGCGCGTGTTCGGCGATATCGGTGCCGGCCAACTCGGCCTCGTCAAGGACGAGGATGCGGGCCACGTCGAGGGCCACATTGCCGTTACCGACGATCACCGCCCGCTCACTGTCCAGGGCGAAGTCGGCACCCGCGCGATCGGGGTGACCGTTGTACCAGTTCACGAAGTCGGCCGCGGCTACGCTGCCGGCCAGGTCCTCGCCGGGAATGCCGAGCTCCCGCGACTGAGACGCGCCGACAGCGTAAATCACCGCGTCGTAGGCAGACATCAGCTGTTCATGGCTGATATCGCTACCCACCGCCACGTTGAAGTAGCAGTTCACGCTGGGGCTGGACAGCGCCGTCTCGAAGACCCGAGTGACGTCCTTGGTGTGCTGGTGATCCGGCGCGACACCGAAGCGTACGAGGCCGAACGGCGTGGGAAGCCTGTCGAAGACATCGACCCGGACACCGGGTGATCTCGTCAGGTCTGACACCGCATAACACGCTGCCGGGCCGGCTCCGATCACGGCGACTCGCAGCGAATCCCGGCTCACCGGGTTCGGCGACCATGCCGACGGGATGGCCCGGATATCGAGCGGTGCGTCCGCGAAGTAGTCGGCATTGATGGATTTGAAACGGAGCTGAGAATCCGGCAGGTCATCCTCGTGGTAGATGGCGCCGACCGGGCAAACCGACACGCAGGCACCGCAGTCCACGCACGAGGCCGGGTCGATGTAAAGCATCGGCGCCGCGCTGCCGGCACCGGCGGGAACCGGCCGGATGCAATCAACCGGACACACGGGAACACAGCTCGCATCGGTACAGCAGTTCTGTGTGATGACGAAGGCCATCGCCTCTCCTAATGGTCTTACGGGGATCAGGACGCGCACGCCACGTGACGGGCGCCGTTACGGTCCTGTCAGGTGTCGATCGAGATGGCGCCGGTCGGACAGTTCGAAATCGCCTCCAGCGTGGCCGCCCGGTCGCTGTCCGGGTCGCCGATCACGTGGGCCTGGCCGTCATCGCCGATCTCGAACACCTCCGGCGCGGTCATCTCACAGAGACCGATCCCGGAGCACTTCGTACCGTCCACACGCACCGTCATCAGAACAACTTCCTCATGATCTTGATCGCGCCGTCGGTGTACGGCGGATAACTGAACTTCAGATCCGGTTTCGCGTACTTGGCCAGGACGGCGCGACGATGGCTGAGTGCCTCGAAGCCCCACCGGCCGTGGTACTGACCTATCCCACTGGCACCCACACCACCGAACGGCAACTGCGGCACCAGGCAGTGCATGGCAACATGGTTGATCACGGCACCTCCGGAGGGGATCGCGTCGACAAGTTGCCTTCCCCTGGCCTGCGATTCGGTGAACACATACAAAGCGAGGGGTTTGGGCCGTGAGTTGACGAAAGCGATGGCGTCCTCGGCGCGCTCGACACTGAGTATCGGAAGAATCGGGCCGAAGATCTCATCGGACATCACCGGATCATCGGGCGCCGGATCCCGGATGACCGTCGGCGCAATCCGCAACGACTCGGCATCACATCCGCCGCCCGCGACGATCGTTCCACTGGTCGAACCGATGAGTCCCTGCAGTCGATTGAACTGGCGCTCATTGACGATCCGCTGACCGCCGTCGACTTCCTGTGCGCGGAAGGCCGCGATGTTATCGACCACTTTGGCGGTGAAGGCATCCACCACCTCTCGATCGGCCAGGACATAGTCCGGGGCGATACAGGTCTGGCCGGAGTTCATCAGTTTCACCCAGGCGACGCGTCGCGCCGCGACGTCCAAATCGGCGTCGCGGGTGACGATCACGGGGCTCTTGCCACCGAGCTCAAGGGTCACCGGAGTCAGGGTGGGGGCCGCCGCCGCCATTATCTTGCGGCCGATTTCCGTTCCGCCG
Organism: Mycobacterium sp. C31M; assembly: GCF_053345865.1. NCBI lineage: Bacteria > Bacillati > Actinomycetota > Actinomycetes > Mycobacteriales > Mycobacteriaceae > Mycobacterium > Mycobacterium sp. C31M. Next base: position 161,349 of record NZ_JBKFAX010000012.1, read on the forward strand.
GTGAACAGAATGTGGTCGAAGCCCTGCTCGATCAGATTCTGAGTGGTGCTCGCCTCGCCTTCGACCACACGAATCGCTTGCCCATCAAGGTACTTGGGCACCAGGTCGGCGAGCAGCGCCGAGGTGGCCGGTGCCAGTTCCGATGGCTTGAGCACGGCGCAGTTACCGGCGGCGATCGCCGCCACCAACGGACCGATGCTCAGGTAGAACGGGTAGTTCCACGGTCCGATGACGAGAACGGTTCCCAGCGGGTCGTACTGGACCCAACCCCGGGCGGGCAACTGCGCGACAGGGAGCGGCTGCCGCTGACGACGCACCCATTTCTTGAGATGTTTACGCGCATATGCCGCTTCGCCCTTGGTCGACGCGATATCACCCAGCCACGCCTCCACAGGTGGCCGGCCGAGATCGGAGGCGAGCGCAGCCGCGATGACCGGTTCCTGTTCGTCGCACAGCGCCTCGATGGCGGCCAGTTGTTCGAGTCGCCAGCTCAGCGGGCGGGTTCGGCCGGAGTCGAAGACCTGTCGCAGCTCCCCTAGTTCGAACACCGGGCTGAGCCGGTGTGTGCTGCCGGTGGTCGTGGGAGTGGTCATGGTCCTCCTCAGAACTCGGGCTTGGGCACGACGCCGGACACGACCGCCCCGGTGATTCCGCCGTCGACGGCCAACGCCTGCCCATTGACCCAACGCGCCGCGTCGGAGGACAGAAACAGCACAACTTCGGCGACGTCGTCGGGATGGGCGTGCCTGCCGAGGAGATCCTTGACGCCGTCGAGGGTTTCTCGGCCCATCGTCTGTTCGAAGTCGGCGAGAATGGGCGTCTCGACCGGGCCCGGCAGCACGGCGTTGATTCGTAATCCCATCTGCGCCAGCGCAAGTCCCATCGAGTGGGTGTACACCGTGCTGACTTCCTTGGAGAAGTTGTACGCGTTGCCTACCTGGGGGTTGGCCTTGAACCACGCCGCACCCTCCTCGAAGGTGTCGGTGGCCAGCAGGTCCCGGATGGTCTCCAACCGTTCCGGCCATCCGAAGCCCGCCGTGGAGGACACGATGGTGATGGAACCACCCGGCACCAGTCGCTCGAAAAACGCCTCGGTGAGGTGCCGCACGGCCAGGCTGTTGACCGCGACCACCACGTCCGCCGGGGCGGTGCCGGGTATGCCCGCGATGTTCATCAGGCCGTCGAAGGGACCATCGAGGGATTCGAGAGCCGCGTCGATGCTGCGCGGGTTCGCCAGATCCACTTCGATGTGGCGGGTCACCGCCGCAGTCGGCTTGTTGCGATCGAGGCTGGTGACCAGAGCTCCGGCGGCGAGCAGCTGTTCTGCGACCGCGTGACCGATGCCCGACGCCGCGCCGGTGACTACATAGTGCTTACCCGAAAAATCGGACATGGTATTCCTCCGGTCAGTTCAGAGTGTAGGGAAGGGATTTGACGGCATGAACGAAGTTGCCCGTGAGGAACTCCGGTTCTCCGACGCGCAGGTTCGGTGCGCGGAAGATCAGCTCTTTGAAGATCGATTCGAGCTGCATCTTGGCGAGGAAAGCACCCATGCAGAAGTGCGGTCCCCCGCCCCCGAAGCCCACATGTCCGTTCGGCTCTCGGGTGATGTCGAAACGGTGTGGGTCGGGGAAGGCGCGCTCGTCACGGTTACCCGAGGAGTAGATGAGCAGCACCCACTCGCCCTCCTTTACGAGCTGCCCGCACAGTTCGGTGTCCTGGGTGGCGGTTCGACGGAAGGTCATCACCGGGCTCGCCCACCGGACGAACTCCTCCATCGCGTACTTGATGTGATGGTCGAAATCGCTCTCCAGCAGCGCACGCTGCTCCGGAAACTGCTGCAGTGCAAGCATTGTCAGCGTGACGGTGTTTCGCGTCGTGTCATTGCCGGCCACCGAGAGCAGCACGAAGAACGCGCCGAGTTCCTCATCGGTCAGACTGCGTCCGTCGATCTCGGCCTGGACCAGCAACGACATCAGGTCCGATGTCGGCTCCGCGCGTCGCTGCTCGGCCAGTTCCAGCCCCATGGTGAGCAGTCCGACTAGGGACTCGTTGAGGACCTCGCCCGGTTCCCGTCCGGCAGCCACGTCCGGGTCCGCCCACGACACCATGCCGTCGGCATGGTGGGCGGCCTCGTCGCGCAGTTCGTGCGGAAGTCCGATCATCTCGTAGATCGTCCACATCGGCAGTCGCTTCGATACCTGTTCGACGAAGTCGCCGCTACCGGTTGCGAGCAGATCGGTGACGATCGCGGCCGCCTGGTTTCTGACCTGGTCCTGGATCTTGGCGACCTGCCTGGGCGTGAACACCGAACTGATGAGGCGGCGCAGCGTGGAATGCTGATTGCCGTCCATCGCCAGAAACGACTGTGCGGCATCGAGGATGTCCTCCGGGACCGCCTCGATCATCACGCCTCGACCAGAGCAGAACAGTTGCGGATTCTTGCTCACATAGGCGATGTCCTCGTTACGCGTCACCGCCCACAAACCGTCGATCTCGGCTTCCATCAGGGCACCTTCGATCGGAGCATGCCAGCTCAACGGTCGCTCATCCCGAAGAATGCGGAACGACTTCTCGCGTTCGTCAGCTGTTGCCGCCCAGAAATCGAGCGGTGAGATACTGACCGGGTCAAAACTCCTTGCCGCTGACACTTCCTGGTTGGTCATCACCGGGCTCCTGCGTACTTGTCGAGCAGTTTTCGTTTTGCCAACTTGCCGGTCGCGGTTCTGGGGAGCTCGTCGACGAAGTCGACGGACCGCGGCGCCTTGTAGTGCGCAATGCGCTCCCGCACGTAGGCGATCAACTCCGCGGCCAGGTCGGCTGACGGCTGCTGGCCCTCGCGCACCTGCACCACGGCCTTGACCTGTTCGCCCATTTCCGGGTCCGGAACGCCGATCACGGCCACGTCGGCGATCTGCGGGTGCAGTGCCAGGACATTCTCGATCTCCTGGGGGTAGATGTTGACCCCGCCGGAGATGATCATGAAGGACTTGCGGTCGGTCAGGAATAGGAATCCATCCTCGTCGACAAACCCCATGTCACCGACCGTCGACCAGTTTTTATGTTCGGGATGCCTTGCGCTGGAGGTCTTTTCCTCATCATTGTGATACTCGAACGGCGCGCGGTCCCGCTCGAAGTACACCGCGCCGACCTGTCCCGTCGGGACCTCTGTGCCGTCGTCATCGCAGATGCGCAGGGAACCCAGGACAGCCCGTCCGACGGTTCCCCGTTTCGCCAGCCACTGATCGGTCGTCACCACGGTCACACCATGGCCCTCGGTGGCGCCGTAGTACTCCACGAGGATCGGACCCCACCAGTCGATCATCGCCTGTTTGACATCAGGCGGACAGGGCGCCGCGGCGTGCACAGCCAACCGCAGCGAGGACACGTCGAACTCCGCACGTTCCTCGGTGGTCAGCTGCAGCATCCGGATCAGCATGGTGGGCACCATCTGCGTGACCGTGATCCGATACTCCTGGATAGCCCGCAACGCCTGCTTCGGGTCGAACTTCTGCATCAGCACCACGGTGCCGCCCAACGCATGAATGCCGCCGCACCACTTCAGCGGAGCTGCGTGGTAGACCGGCGCCGGCGAGAGATAGCGATCGGATTCGGTGATCCCGAACGCGTGTCCCAGCATCCCGACGAGTGGTTCACCGGGCTCGTCGACCTGAATGTCGGGCAGGACCGGCTTGATCCCCTTGGGCCGGCCCGTCGTCCCCGACGAGTAGAGCATCTCGGTTCCCCGTGGCCGGTCCGCCGGCTCGACAACGTCATCACCGCTGATGCCCGTGTGCGGCTGATGATCGGCGATCTCGCCGCCGAAGGCGTACCGGTGTACCACTGCGGGCGTCAGCGGGCCGATCTCCTCGGCCAACGCCCGGATGCCGGCGGAGGCGAACAGCACCTTGGCGCCGCAGTCGTTGACGATGTATGCGGCTTCGTCGGCCGCGAGATGCCAGTTGACAGCCGTGATGTAGAGACCGGAACGAATGGCCGCCCAGTAGACTTCAAAGGCTTCGATTACGTTGTCGGACAACAACGCAACAACATCTCCGCGTCGCAGACCGAGCTTGCCCAGCGCTGTTGCGATCGAGGCGGATCGCTGGTCCAGTTCTCGGTAGGTCAGCGTCTGGCCGGTTTCGGCCAGTATCACCGCGAGTTTGTCCGGTTGCGCCTTCGCGTGGATTCCGGGAAACATCGATCAGGCCAGCAGATCGTCGCGGCCGTCGGCCTTAAGACGTTCGATGTAGGGGCCGTAGAGCTTTTTACCGAGAGGCGCAAGTTTGAGGAGGCTGGCGACATTACCGTCGACCTTGATCTTCTTCTTGGCCATCGCCAACGGCAGGTTCACCTTGCCCTGCCAGTAGGCATTACCGGTTTCCGCGGTCATCGACATGGTGGCCATCGGCTCCGACCCACCCTCAACACCGTTTCGCACGGTCTTGTTGGCCATGTCGATCACCACGACCGCGTCGGGCTCGGTGAAGTCGAACGCCACCACCAGGCCGGTATCCACCAACTTCGGCCCGATCTCGGGATCCTGGAAGGCGGCGTCGAAGATCCCGCCGATATAATTGACGACCTCGTCAGAGCTGGCGAACCCCATCGTTCTCCTTAATTTATCTTTGATTCAAAACGGTCGAGAGCTGTGTGCGATGTGAGGCCATCGTCACACCCTCGCCACCATAAGTCAACCTATGGTTTGCTCGAAACAGGGTTTGCCACTGCCGTTTTGCTGTCAAATGGACGATTCCTTCGCACCCGGGGCCGAGTCGGCAGCGGAGTCGGTGCCGCCCCCGAGAAGGGTCCGACCAACAGCACTTTCGATGCGGTGTTCTGGTAGTGCCGCAGACCGTGGCTCACGACGGATCGAGGACCGGCAGGGGGCCTGCGCCGGCGGGAGGCGCCTCGACAGATTCATCATCATCGGCCTTCAGCGCGGCAGACCGCAGCACCACTCCCATCACGATGAGGAACACGCTGTAGGCCGTCAGTGCCAGCCAGAACACGAAAACGCCGCGCCAGGAGAACGGTCCGCTGCGGAAGAAGAAGGCCAGCGGGTCCGGCAGGAACATGGCTGCGATCCAGAAGTTCGTGTAGCCCACCCAGCGCGGCAGAATCCCGCGCTTGTCGCGCAGGATGGCGGTCCCGATGACGATGTTCTGGATGATGAACGGGGCAATCGGGGTGATGAACACCAACCAGGCCAGATCATTGAGAGTGACGGTCAATTCGGGGTTGCGATCCGGCCGGAAGGCGATGACAGCCATCAGCAGCATCGGCAGGAAGAGCAGAATTCCCGTGGCCGCACCGGTGACGAGCTGGATCAACGTCAGGATCGGGTGGCGGCCCTCAATGCGCAGCATGTAGTAGCCGATGAGCCCGATCAACGGGAACACCAGGCAGATACCGAGCTGGGCGATCACCAATCCGAACAGCACCCGGGTGTCATTGGCATAGAAGCCGACCACCTCCTCGGTGGTACTCGATGAGCCCAGCGGTATCGGGAGTATTCCGGCGATCAACCAACCGAAGAGGGTAACAATCACCGTCCCGGGTCCACACCATGCACAGATGACCTGAATACGACGTGACATGCGCTACACCGCCCTGTCGGAGTGACTGAAGTTTCATTAAAAGATTAGGACCGGCTTCATCGCGATGGCAAGCGCCAACCCGTCGCACGTGGCCAGTGACTGATGCCAATCAACCCACCGCCCGCCCAACGTGGGTTGAGATCGCCGCCGAACATCCGCATAAAGCCCAGTTGAAACCCTGCTCGCGGGCCGAAACATCTCGACCACGCCCCCCTTCGCGGCACTGGCGACACACACTGACAGCGCCACAGCCTGCGGGTGGACCTACATGGCAAGGACGTGGTCGACATTCGATTTTCTAGTAAAAAATGTCGCCTACTTTCTTGACGAGCGTCAGCTTTTGCCTCTACGGTCATCCCCAGATCGTGAGCGATGCCACATCATCCGAGGAGTGAAATGCACACCACACCACGTACCGCCATCATCGGCGCCGGTATCAGTGGACTCACCACAGCGAAGAACCTTGGCGACGCGGGCGTCGCGTATGACTGCTTCGAATCGTCGGATCGGGTCGGTGGCAACTGGGCCTTCCGGAACCCCAACGGTCATTCGAGCTCGTACCGCTCCCTGCACATCGACACATCACGTGACCTGCTGTGCTTCAAGGATTTCCCGATGGACCCAAGCCTGCCCGACTATCCCCACCACTCCCAGATCAAGACATATCTCGACGACTACGCCGATGCTTTCGGTCTCCGCGAGAAGATCCACTTCAAGACTGCGGTCAAGCAGGCGCACCGGTATCCGCGCGGCGGTTGGCGAATCGAGACCAGTGACGGTCAGACGCGGGACTACGACGCTCTGGTGGTTGCCAATGGACACCATTGGGATCCTCGGTTCCCCGACTTTCCGGGTGAGTTCGGCGGCGAGACCATCCACTCGCACGCCTACATCGACCCCACCGAGCCGCTGAACCTCAAGGGCAAGCGAATCATCGTCGTCGGTATCGGTAACTCTGCTGCCGACGTTGTCTCCGAGCTGTCCCAGAAGTCCTGGCAGAACACCGTTTATCTGTCCACCCGGTCCGGTGCCTGGGTGGTGCCCAAATACATCTTCGGCATGACGGCGGACAAGATCGCCCGGACCCTGCCGGTGATCCCACTGTCCTGGCAGCGGCGGATCATGCGACCGGTACCGCGCCTCCTCTTCGGCAATCCCGAGCACTACGGCCTGCCGACCCCGAACCACAACTTCCTGGAGGCGCATCCGACCCAGTCCGCCGAGCTTCTGATGCGGCTGGGAGCCGGCGACGCCACGGTGAAACCGAACATCGACCGGCTCGACGGCGACCACGTGCACTTCGTCGACGGCACTTCGGTCGAGGCCGATGTCATCATCTATGCCACCGGCTACAACATCACGTTCCCGTTCTTCGACCCGGAGTTCCTCAGCGCGCCGAACAACCGGCTGCCGCTCTACAAGCGCATGCTCCAACCCGGGCTCGATGACCTGGTCTTTGTGGGTTTCGCCCAGGCGCTGCCCACCCTGTTCCCCTTCGTGGAATGCCAGGCGCGGATGGCATCGGCGTACCTGGCCGGCACGTACCGCCCGCCGTCGGCCGCTGAAATGCACAAGACCATCGCCGCCGACGAACGCAAGTACATCGGCCACTTCGCCGATAAGCCGCGCCACACGCAGCAGGTCGACTACTTCGACTACGAGCGCGATATGCGCAAGCGGGAACTGCCGGCAGGCGCCCGCCGCGTGTCGCAGCAGGGCCCGGTCGTACTCACCGGGCGGATCCCGGAGGCCTCGGCGAATGTCGGTTGAGCTCGCGGTACGGTCGTCCCGGCGCAACCCGACCCGACCCCAGCCGCGGGGCGAGGAGCGGCGGTCTCGGCTGTTGAACGCCCTGACGCGGCACCTGGACACGCAGTCGCTGGCCGAGGTGTCGGTGGCTTCGGTAGCCGAAGAGGCCGGGTTGGCGAGGTCGGCGTTCTACTTCTACTTCAGCAGCAAGAACGAGGCGGTCACCTATCTCCTCGCCGAGATCTTCGACGCGCAGATCGCCGAGGCGACCACCGTCCTCGGACGCGTCGGCGACCCCCGGGAGAACCTCTCCCGGGTGCTGCACTCGACCGTCCAATCCTGGATCTCGCAGCGCAGCCGATTCATCGCCATGCTTGATGCCCGCGATGCCGATGCGGAGGCCAGGGGCAGGTGGGAGTCATGGTTGAACCGGTACGAGGAATTCGTCGCGTCCTACATCGATGAACACCTGACGACCGGTCGGCATCCCGTCCCCGACTCGCGGGACCTGGCCCACTCACTCATCTCGATGAACGAACGCGTCCTGGAACGTCACATGCGCGGACACGGGCTGGCCACCGCCGAGGACGTACATCGGTCGCTGGTCCACGTATGGACGGCAACGATCTTCGGGAGCGTCACACCGTGAGCACCGCAACGCAACTGACGATTCCGGCAGCCGACGGCGGTCATCTGGGCGCCGAGCACCACCTCGCCGGCACCACAGAACTGAGCGGGCCCGGTGGCCGCCCCTGTGTGGTGATGGCTCACGGGGTGGGCGGGACCCGTGACTGCGGGTTGACACAGTTCGCCGAGGCACTGGCCGCTGCCGGCCTGGACGTCCTCGCGTTCGACTATCGGAACTTCGCCGAATCCTCAGGGGTGCCAGTACAACTGGTAGATCTGCCCAGCCAGTTGGCGGACTACCACTCGGCTATCGCCTATGCCCGCGCGCTGTCCGACATCGACGCGTCGCGGATCGTGGTGTGGGGGGTGTCGCTGTCCGGCGGGCACGTCCTCAACATCGCGGCCGCCGACCCCGAGATCGCGGCCGTCATCAGTCTCACGGCCGCGGTCGACGGATTGGCAGCCGTCGTCCAGATGGTGAAAGCGCACGGCGTCGTGCACGTCGCCAGGCTGATGCGGGTCGGCATCGCGGACGCGTTCGCCGGAATTCGGCAGCGTCCACCGGTGCTGGCGCCGGTGGTGGGTCGACCGGGTGAGGCGGCGGCACTCTGTGCTCCCGGGGCTGTCGAGGGGATGCTCGCCATCGCCGGACCCAGTTGGCGAAACGCCATTGCGGCCCGCATCTTTCTGCGCATCGGCATGTACCGGCCGGCCACCGCGGTCAAGCTCATCACATGCCCGGTTCTGATGCAGATTGCCGACGGCGATCAATCAGCGCCCGCCGCCGCCGCGACGAGGACCGCGCATCGGGTGCGCGCGACCGTACACCACTACCCCGGTGACCATTTCGACGTCTACCCTGGTGCGCGCCTGTACCAGACCGTGGTACGCGATCAGATCGCATTTCTCCGGCGCACACTGTCGGTCCAGTCGAAGACGGTCACCGCATGAAGGCCGTCCAGCTGGTGGCGCCCGGACGCCTCGAGATCACCGACATCCCGGTGCCGGCGATCGGTCGAGATCAAGTGTTGCTGAAGGTGGCCGCCGCCGGACTCTGCCACTCCGACGTTCACATCCGGCAGCTGTCGGTGGCGATCTTCGATTTGCCGCAGACGCTGGGCCACGAGACGGCCGGCCATGTTGTCGAGGTCGGCGCCGACGTTGTCGGTTGGGCCAAAGGGGATGCCGCAGTGGTCCATTTGATCTGGGCCTGTGGTGCATGCCCGGCGTGCAGTCGCGGCGACGACAATGTGTGCTTCCAGGCCGGACGAGGGGCCATGCCACCGACACCGGGTCTGGGGCCCGCCGGCGGGATGGCCGAGTACATGGCCGTTCCGGCAAGATACCTCGTGCAGATCGGTGGGCTCGATCCCGTCACCTCGGCGCCGCTGGCCGATGCCGGCATGACGCCGTATCACGTGGTGCGCAACTCGCTGCACGTCCTGCGCCCCGACTCGACCGCGGTGGTGATCGGCATCGGAGGGTTGGGACACCTCGCTGTCCAACTACTCGCCCACCTCAGCGTGGCACGTGTCGTAGCCATCGATCAGGACGACAACCGGCTGGCCACAGCCGTCCGGCACGGCGCCCATGACACGATCCGCGCTGATGCGGACCCCTCCACCAGGATCCTCGAGCTCACCGGCGGCCGTGGCGCCGAGGCGGTGTTCGACTTCGTCGGCAATGACGGCACCGCCGAAATTGCCGCGAATTCGATTGCCCCCGATGGGGTTTATCAATTGGTGGGCATCGGCGGTGGCGCGGTGCCGATCGTTGCCAATCCTCGATTCGGCGCCGGCTGGCCCTGGGGAGCGTCCGCCCGTACCTCTTATGGGGGCACCAGGTCGGATCTGCTCGGTTGCGTCGCGCTGGCCGCGGCCGGTCGGCTGTCGGTCGATATCGAAACATTTGCGCTCACCGATGCGGTCGCGGCATTCGACCGGCTCGAAGCAGGAACCATCAACGGAAGGGCGGTACTGATCCCATGACCGACCGATTCACCGACCGCACGGTGTTCATCACCGGCGGAGCCCGCGGCATGGGTGCGTCCCACGTGCGCGCCTTTGCCGCCGAAGGGGCCCGGGTCGTCATTGCCGATGTCCTGGACGACGAGGGCCACGCACTGGCAGTCGAACTCGGCGATGCCGGACTCTACATCCATCTCGATGTCAGTGACCTCGAGCAATGGCGGTGTGCCGTGCAGACCGCCGAAGACACTTTCGGTGCACTGCACATCCTGGTGAACAATGCCGGAATCGGCGGCACCCCCGCAGCGGTGGTCGACACCGATGTCGACGAATGGCGCCGGGTGCTCGGCGTCAACCTCGACGGAACATTCTTCGGCATCAAGACCGCCGCACCGTCCATCATCCGGGCCGGCGGCGGCGCAATCGTCAACGTCTCATCCTTCGCGGGACTGATGGGATCACCTCTGCTCGGCGGATATGCCGCAAGCAAATTCGCGGTGCGCGGACTGACCAAGGTCGCCGCCATGGAACTCGGCGCGTTCAACATTCGGGTCAACTCCGTCCATCCCGGGTATATCCGCACTCCGCTGTTGGAAGGAGTTCCCGACGAAGCCGTCCACGGACGACTCGCGATCGATCGGATCGCCACGCCTGCCGATGTCACTCCGGTGGTGCTCTTCGCAGCCAGCGACGACGCCGGGTACTGCACCGGAACCGAGCTCGTGGTCGACGGCGGATGGTCTGCCGGCGAACCCACTCCGATCTTCTTCGCACCGGGAACACCGCTCGCCGAGGCGACGCCGGCATGACCACCTTCATGCCCGAGATCGGCTTCTACACCTTGGCCGGACAAGCCGACCACCCGCGCGATCTCATCGCGGAGCTGCAGACCGCCGAACAGCTCGGTATCGGCGAATGCTTCATCTCCGAACGGTTTTCGACCAAGGAGGCCTGCACCATCTCCGGTGCGGTGGCAGCGGTCAGTGAGACCATCGGCATCACCACGGGTGCAACCAACCACAACACCCGCCACCCCATCGTCACCGCGGCCTACGCGACAACAATGCACCGACTGACCGGCGGGCGCTTCACCCTGGGCATCGGGCGCGGAGTTCCGCCGATACAGCGGGCCTTCGGAATGGATGAGATCACCACGGCACAGATGGAGGACTTCGCGCAGGTGATGCGCAGATTGTTCCGGGGGGAGACAATCGTGGGCCACGATGGGCCCATCGGGCGCTATCCGGCACTGCGCCTGGATCCCAACTTCGACGAAGACGTCAAGCTTGGTGTGGTCGCCTTTGGCCCCAACTCTCTGGCGCTGGGCGGTCGCGCGTTCGACAAGGTCATCCTGCACACCTTCTTCAACGATGAAACGCTCCAGCGATGCGTGCGGACCGTGAAATCCGCCGCCGAGCAGGCGGGTCGCGACCCTGCCGATGTGCAGGTCTGGTCGTGTCTGGCAACAATCGGCGATCACATCTCTGAGGAGCTCCGGCTCCGCAAGACAGTGGGACGGTTGGCCACCTATCTCCAGGGCTACGGCGATCTGATGGTGCGCACCAACGAATGGGATCCTTTGGTGTTGGAGCGTTTCCGAGAGGACCCTGTCGTGCTGGAGTTTCAGCCGCCCGGCGGTGCGCTGCGAGTCATCGACAGCCCATCGACGACAATCGACCAACTGGAGCACATCGCAACACTCCTTCCCGAGGAGTGGCTCGCCATCGGTGCATTAGGCACTCCTGAACAGTGCGCCGCCGCGGTGAAACGCCAACTCGACCTCGGCGCCGACGGTGTCATCCTGCACGGAGCCTCACCGCGCGAACTGGAGCCCATCATTCCCGCCTACCGCAACATCCGTTGACTCAGAAAGAATCTCAATGACGACGATTCCGTATGCGATCCAAGATTTCACGCCCGCCCTTCTCACCACCCTCTTGTCGGGAGCAGCCGGCTGGTCGGGCGTTGAAGTCACCAGCCTGGACTACGCGCCGGTGGGCACCGGTCAGATGGCGCACAGCTATCGAATGACACTCGGGTATGAAGAGCGGCCAGCCGGCGCCCCCACCAGCCTCATCGCGAAGGTACCCAGCACAGATCCGGCGAGCCGCCAGATGGGCCTTGCCACCGGCGCCTACCAACGCGAGGTCCTGTTCTACAGACACCTTGCGGCGCTGACCGCAGTACGGTCCCCACGGTGCTACTACAGCCAGATCGCCGACAACAACTGCGACTTCGTCCTCCTTCTGGAAGACATGGGACCGGCTCAGACGATCGAACAGATCGGTGGCTGCAGCGCCGACCAAGCAGCGCTTGCCCTTCAGCAGGCCGCCGCCCTGCACGGCGGATCCTGGCGGCACGATAGGCTCGCCGACCAGTCCTGGCTCCCCGTGGAGCATGTGTGGAACGCACTCGGCGGCGCCATCCCACAGGTACTGGAGCCGTGGCTGGAACGCTTCGGAGGTTATCTTCAGCAGGACCATATCGACGCAGTCGAACGCCTTGCCAAGGAGGTACCGACGTGGCTCTCGACGTTGAGCGAACATCGAACGCTGTGGCACGGTGACTTCAGACTCGACAACCTCCTTTTCGACGCGCAGGGCGGTGCTGCACCCATTGCCGTGGTCGACTGGCAGAGCGTGGCCGCAGCACCGGGCGTCATCGACGTGTCCTACCTGCTGGGCACCTCGCTCACCGAAAGTGACCGGACCACACATGAACACGCCCTCGTAGCGGAGTACCACCAGAGGCTGGTGGCCGACGGTGTATCCGGGTACACGTTCGAAGAATGTTGGCGCGAATACCAAGCGCACGCCCTGTACGCGCTGGTGCTCAATATCCCCGTCGCCATGGGAGTTGTCAGTACCGAACGTGGTGACACCATGTTCGGCGCGATGGCGCGCCGCGCTGCCCAACACGTCGTGGACAACGACAGTTTCGCCGCTTTGGCAGCACTGACCAACCGATGACAATCGTTCTGTTGCATGGCGCAACGTCGTCTCGGCGCGCTTGGGATGAGGTCATCCCGGCGATCGAGTCCGACTGCCGGATTCTCGCACCCACCTTGTCGGGTCATTTCGGGGGCCGACCACTGCAGGCCGAACCTGCTCATGTTGTCGATGGCATCGTGGACGGCGTGTGCGCCTATCTCGATGGGTTGGGCATCGGGCAAACTCATCTGGTCGGGAACTCACTGGGTGGCTGGGTGGCGCTCGAACTTGCACGGCGAGGTCGGGCGAAGTCGGTGCTGGCGTTCTCCCCTGCCGGTGCATGGCGTACGCCGCGGGATCTACGGCGGCTGTTGACGATATTCCAACTGGGTGCGCTCGGCGCTCAACACGTGGACTTCATCGGTGGTCTGATCCGACATCCGAGAATGCGACGCGCCTTCATGCGTCCGGTGGCCGAACATGGCGATCGGATGTCCACATCGCAGGTGCAAGCCGTCCTGGAGGACATGGCCGGTTGTGCGGTCTTGACCAACCTCCTGGCCGGCGCCCGCCAACGGGGGCCCATTGCGCCCTTCGAACGACTCGACTGCCCGGTGCGGATTGCGTGGGGTGTCGAGGACAAGACGCTTCCGTTCATGCGGTATGGCATCCCTATGGTGGCGGCACTCCCCGGTTCGGAGTTGCGGATGGTGCCGGGCGTGGGCCACGTGCCGATGATCGACGACCCGGTCTTGGTGGCCCGCATGATCAGCGAATATGTCGCAGAGGTCGAAAACCGTTCGCGCACAGACCATACAGGAAGTTGATCGACCGTTTCCGGCGACTAAGCTAGCAACGAGACTTATTCGAGACCGGTATCTACTAAATGGGTCGCGCCCCGAAGTTCACCGCCACGCAGATCCTTGATGCGGCCTGCGCACTGCTGTTTCGCCAGCAAGGCCAAATCCGTTACGGTGCAAGTAGTTACGTCCAACCTGGACGCCACCTCCGGATCGATGTACCACCGGTTCGGCAGCCGCGACGAGATGGCTGCCCAGGTGTGGTTCGCCGAAGCCGCTCGGGCTACGTGAACGCGCACAGCGACAGTTCGTGACCACCCTCGTGACGGATCTGTCCGACCGACTGCGTAACCACACCGGTCCCACGCAGAGACTTGTGCAATTCGCGATGATCGACGTACCCCATGCCGCTGTCCGTCCAGAACTGCTCGACGGCAAGGCACCCGAGCCCCTTCTGGAGACGCTGGTCGAAAAGTCCGTGCGTGCCGTGCTATCCATCCAGCCAACAACCCGCGAGGCACCATGACAATCGCCGAGAAGCACTGGTATACAGCCAAAGACGTCGTGCGACGAGCCGTCCGCACCTCGCTGCACTGCAGCATCGCATCGACAAATGCCGATGGCTCCAGTCACGTGACGCCGATCGGCTCGGTACTGCTCGGCGACATCGGCTCGGCGATCTACTTCGATGTGTTCAACAAACGCCTGGCCGGAAACATCGAGCGAGATCCCCGGGTCACCATCCTCGCCGTCGACAGCGGACGTCTGATGTGGCTACGGTCGCTGGCCAGGAACCAGTTTGTCGCCGAACCCGGCGTCCGCCTGGTCGGCGTCGTCGGACCCGTCCGGGAATCCACGCCGGCGGAGATTTACCGATTTCAGAGCGTAGTGCGTCCGCTGCTCAGAACACGCGGAGGCCAGACCCTGTGGGGTCGACTCCCCCGGGTTCGTGATGTCACGGTAGAAAATGTCGAGCTACTCTCCGTCGGATCCATGACGCGCAACTGATCAACTCGTCCGGGACAGAATCCGCCGGGCACGGTCGATTACCGGTTTATCCACCATCTTGCCGTCCACCACACAGACACCGGCAGCAGAAGCCGAATCGACGACACGGCGAGCCCACTCCAGCAGCTCTGCCGACGGGGAGAACTGTGTGTTGACGAATTCCGTCTGACCGGGGTGAATACACAGTTTTCCACCGAAGCCGAGATCCACCGCGTGCGCGACATCCGCGGCGAGCACACTGTCGTCGCGCACATCGGTGGTGACACCGTCGAGTGGCGCGACCAGTCCAGCGACCGCCGAGCCGATCACCACCGCGCTGCGGGCGTGTCGCAGCGCGTCAAACGAGGAGGGGTCCACACCCAACTCGGTGGCGAGGTCGATACTGCCGAAGGCGGCCCGCACCACGGATTCGACGCTGCAGACAGCCGCGCAGGCATGCACACCGGCGGCGGTCTCGATCAGGGCTATGAGCGGCGTCCCCGGACCCAGCGCCGCTGCTACCCGCTGCAACTGTTCAACACTGTGGGCCTTGGGGACCATGACCGCACAACGTCGTCCACGGAGCATCTGCAGATCGTCTGCGCACCAACCGGTGTCGACTCCATTGATGCGCACCACCACGGGTACATCGGCGGTCAGGAACTCCTCGACCGCTGCCCGCGAGGCATCCTTGTCGCTGATCGCCACCGCGTCTTCGAGGTCGAGCACCACCAAATCGGCCGCGCTGGCGATGGCCTTGCCGAATCGCTCCGGCCGGTTGCCTGGGACAAACAGCAGGCTCCGTGCCGAAGCAATCCGGGTGGCAAGGACACTCAGTTGAGCACCGCCGGCTTGTGAATGGCAACGATCTTGTCCACCACGATCTTCGCCGTTTCCGCGCATGCCGTGGTCCCGCCGTTGGCGTACTCCTTGACACCGTCCCCGACATTCCACAGGCCCGTGATCGGCGTCTCGTGGGTGAGGTCGTAGCCGGCGACCGCGCGCTGCGGTGGCCAGTCGTCCCGGGTGATGGCGATATTCAGAATCCGGGCGCGACGGTCGAAATCCTCGATGTTGTCCCGCAGATCCTGAAGTAGGAACTCGGTCTCCGCTTCGGCATCGAAATCCCCGGTCGGGTTCTGCGGCACCGCCGTCCCGACGTACAGGTTCCAACCCTCGGGCGCCATCTCGGGACAGATATCGGTGAAGTTGGCGATGTAGGCCAGCCGCTTCGACTTCGCGAAGCTGAGCATGCCGGGCACGTCGATAAGTCGCTCCTGGCTGGCGAAGTTCACCGAGATCATCGCCGTCGGACGATCGGCCTGCTTGACCAGTTCCTGATAGTCCGGCGGGATGTTGTCCTCGCCGATCAGTGCCACGGTGGCCGCCGGCCCCACGTCGCTCACCACGAGGGGAGCTTCGATACGCACCGTCTCACCGTTACGCTCCACTTCGATGCCGGCTACGGCCTCACCCTCGCCCTTGATGATCTTGGTGACGGGCGTCGACAACCAGATCTGGCCGCCATTGGTTTCCACCGCCGCGGCCAGCGCCCGCCAGATGCCGATGGTGCCCTCCGGGTGGAAGCCGAACCTCTTGAAGGCACTCTTGCGGGTGAAGTAGGTCAGGAAGACCCGTGCGGGCAGGTCCTCAGATCCCACCGCGAAGACCGAGGCACACATATTGCGGAAAATGCCATGCACCCCTTCGTTCTTCGTGTACTTCGACACCCACTCCGCGGTGGACAGCTCGTCCTCCGGCAGACCGGAATCGTTGCGGGCTGCGCCGATCCCCTTGACCAACTTGGCACCCTGGCGGGTCAACTTTCCGAGCAGGAAGCCCCACCCCCCGCCGGTGACATCCACATCCTTGCCGGCAATGCGGTACAGGATCGGCGGTTGTGGTTCACGAATGTCGAACCGTGCCCCCACCTCCCGGCAGGTCTCCTCGGTAATGCCGCCGACCTCGATGACGATGGCGCCGTTGTTGACCTTGAATCCGTCGATGTCGTCGGTGGAGGCCCGACCACCGACCTTATCGAGCCGCTCCACGACAAGCGTGCGATAACCGAGCTTGGTGAGGCGCGCTGCGGTGAACAAACCCCCCGCGCCGGCACCGATCACCACGGCGTCGTAAGTGTTTTCCGTTGACGTCATTGTCGTTCTCCTTCAGAGCTTGTGCTGCGGATCAGTAGGAGCGCGGCAGACCGAGCGAGGTCTGCGCGACAAAATTGAGGACCATTTCCCGGCTGACCGGTGCGGTCCGCATCAGCCTGGTGACGAACCACAGTTCAGACAGGCCGTACTCGTTCGACAACCCGTTGCCGCCGTGCGTCTGGATGGCCTGATCGAGAGCCTTCAGCGCCGCCTCGGAGGCGGCGAACTTGGCGATGTTCGCGGCCTCACCGGCGGGCTGGCCGGCGTCGAACTGCGTGGCGCTCAACGCGGTGGCCAGGCGCCCCAGTTCGACAGCCATGTGGCTCTCTGCCAACGGGTGGGCGACACCCTGATGGGCGCCGATGGGCGTCGACCAGACCTGGCGCTCCTTGGCATAGGCAACTGCCTTGTCGATCGCGTAGCGCCCCACACCACCACAGATGGCGCCGACCAGGATGCGTTCCGGATTCAGCCCGTCGAACACCTGCCGTAGCCCGTTGCCGGCCTGCCCGATCAGCGCTTCCGGACCAACCTCGACCTCATCGAGGAAGACGGTGAACTGTTTGTCGGGTGAAACGATAGACGTGTCGATCTGCTGGTAGGTCAGGCCTTTTGCGTCGGTCGGCACCACGAACAGCGAGAGTTTCGATTTCTCCGGCGTCGAGTGATCGGCATCGCGGGCCACCAACAGCAGGGCATCACACTGATCGATGGCCGAAATGTAGTACTTGGCACCCGACAGCACCCACCCGGTGTCCGTCTTGCGTGCCGTGGTCTTGACGTTGTGGCTGTTGGATCCCGCGTCAGGTTCGGTGAGACCGAATGCCATCTTCAGGCTGCCATCGGCGATTCCGGGCAACCACGCCCGCTTCATGTCTTCCGATCCGTGATAGGCCACGATGCTTCCGCAAATCGCGGGTGAGATGACCCAGATCAGCATCGGGAAGCCGTGCGCGGCCAATTCCTCGACCACGACGACGGCCTCCGCCATGCCGCCACCGCCGCCCCCGTACTGCTCGGGCAGGTGAACGCCCAGCAGCCCGGCGGCGCCAAGGTCCTTCCAGAGTTCTTCGATATCTCCGCCGCTGCGGCCACGCTCCAAGAAGTACTGAGCACCGTACCGCTCGGCGATACCCGCGACGCTCTCGCGGATCGCCTTGTGTTCGTCGGTGTCCTGGATCAGCCCGCTCATTGCTACCGCCCCTCAAATTTCGGTGTTTGTTTGGCTGCGAATGCGGCTATCGCCGCCGCGGCATCGTGGGTGCTGCCGGTGTATTTCGTCGCGTGCAACTCTGCGACGAGCTGTTTGGTGAGGTCGTTGTTCCAGCTCTCCCGCAACAGATTTCGCATTGCACCGAACGCCACGGTGGGACCAGAGGCCAGCTGCTTGGCCACTTCGATTGCACGCGAGCGTAATTCATCGGACGGAACGATCTCGTTGATCAATCCCCAGTCGAGGGCTTCGGCCGCGCTGATCGGAGTGTTTCGCAGATACGCCTGGGCAGCTCTGCGCGGACCGATGAGGCGCGGGAGATGGTAGGTCCCGCCGCCGTCACCCGACAGGCCGATACCGGCGAAGGCGGCGACGAACCGGCTCCCCTCGGCAGCGAGCACGATATCGGCGGCGTAGACGAAGCCGAGCCCGCCACCAGCCACGGCACCGTGTGCCGCGGCGACGATCGGAACGTCCAGCTTGCTGAAGATGTCGAATCCCGCGTGGTAAGGCCGGATCATCTTCTCGAAAAGCTTGTCGTAGCCTTCTCCCCCGCCTTCGCGGAAGTACGAGATGTCCCCACCGACAGTCAGCGCGGAACCATTGCCACAGATCAAGACGGCCCGAACCGAACGATCCGCCGAAATCCGCTTTGCAACCTCGAGGGTTTCCTCGCCCATCCGCAGGTTGATGGCGTTGCGTACGTCCGGTCGGTTCAGACAGACGGTCGCGACACCATCGACGACCTGGTAGTCGATGGTCTGCAGGCGAACGTCACCGTCGAGCGCCGCATGCCACGCCGCGGTATCGGTCAATTGATTCAACGAAGCGATACGCCCGTCGGTGCTGAACGACAAGACGTGCACGAACGCTGCCTTCAGTTCAGCGCCCGATTTCCGTGCGGATCCCTCATAGGTGCCGATGACAACCAGGCGCCCGTCGTGCAGCGTCTGGAAATCCTCGGCGACAGCCCGCGCCTCGAAGTGCTGGCCGATGCGCCACCAGAGGTTCTTCCGCATCGCATCCGGGCCGACATGGGTCCCACCCATGTCCAGCGGAAGACCCTCGGCCGCATGTCCGATGAAATCAGGTGCCAGCAGGCGGTCCAGTGCCTCGCGGTCACCGGCGGCCAACGCCTGGTACAGGTCGCGGGCGGCTGACACCTTTGGGTCGGCGGTCACGTCAGCCGACATAGCGCACGATCGACTCGATCACGGCGGCGGGCTTGGCAGCGCCTTCCACCTCGATGGTCGTGACCAAAGTGGCCTGCACCGCGGTATCGAGTTTGTCGACCTGGGTGATCTGTGCCGAAGCACGCACCTTCGCACCGACCGGAACCGGTGTAATGAACCGAACCTTGTTGAAGCCGTAGTTGATAGCCATCGCGACGTTGTCCACGCGATAGAGATCATGCATGAACTTCGGCAGCAGTGACAATGTCAGGAGCCCATGGGCAATGGTGCCACCGAAAGGTCCGTCCGCAGCACGCTCAGGGTCGACATGGATCCACTGGTGATCATCGGTCGCGTCGGCGAACTTGTTGACGCGTTGCTGATCCACCTCAAGCCAGTTCGTCGGACCGAGTTCGGTTCCTGCGGCAGATTCGAACTCGGCGAGGCTTCCGAAGATCTTCATGCGATGTACGTCCCTTCTGTTAGAACTGAATTCCCACGGGTTGTCCGTTGTTCATCTGGTCGAGAAATTCCGCCATGCCACGCAGCTCGGTCCCATCTGGTCGACGCCAGACCATCGCCGATTCCACGATGCGGGTCCCGGGCTTCCCGTTCGCGCCGCGGTGTCGCAGCGGCACCGAGCTCAAGGCTGTGCCGCGTAGCGTCCACGTGCGCTGCCCCGCGGTGATCGAAAGGTCGACCACCTGCTGGAAACCCGCACTGTCACGCACGGTACTGATCGAGACATCGTCGCAGGGGTGAACGGCACCTTCGTCGAACACGAAGCCCCCGCGACGGCTCGACCCGTCCTCGTCACCGAAGTAGGCGGCCATGAAACCGAAGTCGCCGGCGGTGCCGTGCACCCATCGGTAGAACCACGGCGCCTGCCAGGAGCGCGGACCCCAGGAGTGGTCCCGCAGTCCGTGACCCTGAACCGTCAAGTGCCGTTCGCCAATCTCGATCCGACCGGACACCGCGCACAGCTGCTCGTAGTGGTTGGGCGCGAAACTCTGCCCTTCCGCCTCAAACGTCTGTTCGTGGGCCGGCGCCAGCGCGCGGTAGTGCAGGTCCACTCGGGCGGTGACGGATGGGGCGGATGTCAGCGCCTCTTTCGGGTTCTCCATCGCGAGCGGGTCGTCGAGGACCGCCACTTGCCCGACAAAGGCGACCTGAACCGCTTCCATGGGCTGCTCGACGTTCACCGACAGGCCGCCGGCGTTCATCGCCTCGTTCGAGAGCACCCGCGGCCGCTCGAATCCGAAACCCAGCCTGCCGTCTGGCAGGTAGATGCAGACCGTCCGCTCCCCGTATCCCTCGTTCGGGCGGTTCGCCAACCGGACGAAACCGCCGATGCCCGCAACCGAATCGTGAAACTCGAAGTACATCGACTCGTTGAAGTTGGACTCGGGGCCGACATCATGGGTGTAGTCATCGACCGCAGTGATCACGCAGCCATCCCTCTCCCAGCGTTTCGTCATTTTTTGAATGTGTCTTCGATTTCAACGACTTGCTTTTGTCAGCACGACAGTGCGAGGCTAACATAGTTTTCTAGTTTATGTTAAATTCCATTCTCGGTCCAGGTAGGGGTATCCGCAATGTCCTTCAGATTTGCCACAGACCAGACCAACACGAACCTCGAAGCGATCGCCGAATCAGTGGCCTGCGTCGCCCTACCCTTACCTCTGCCGGACCTGCAGGTCGTCAACGCCTACGTCATCGCGGCCGCGGACGGACTGACGCTGATCGATCCCGGCTGGGCCTATGACGAATCCGAGACCGCTCTCCGGCAGGCTCTGTCGACGCTGGGTTACACCGTGGGTGATGTCCGCCGGATTGTGGCGACCCATCAGCACTGGGACCACTACTCGCTCGGCGTGCAATGGCGAAACCAATACGGCATCGAACTCATGCTCGGGCGGGACGAAAGGCACAGCATCGACGCGTTCCTGCAGCAACCGGATGTTGTCCATCCTTACCAGATGGGCAAGCTCATCGAGGCCGGTGCGGCCGCACTCGCAACCCAGATCGGGTCGCTGGGTTGGGAGCCCTACGAACGCGGCGTGCCGTTCGCCCATCCGGATCGTTGGCTCGACGACGGTGATGTCATCGACTGCGGCGACACCAGCATCACGGTGCGTGCGACACCGGGACACACTCGAGGACACATCGTGTTCGAAGATGCGCAGCAAGGGGTGATCTACACCGGCGACCACCTGTTGCCGCGGATCACGCCGTCGATCGCCTTCGAGCGCGCACCCGGTGTGTTGCCACTGCGGTCCTATATCGATTCACTGCGCCTGATGCTTGAGCTTCCAGACGCAAGAATGCTGCCGGCGCACGGCTCGACCGGCCGAACCACCCACAGTCGGGCGGAGGAGCTGCTTGTCCATCACGAGACCCGGCTACGAGAGGTCGGCGATCTGATCGCCGACGGCGCCACGACATCAATGGCCGTCGCCGCAAGGATGGTGTGGACGCGACGCGAACGCACACTCGAGGAGTTGGACATCGTCCATCGGATGACGGCTGTCCTGGAGGTCCAGTCCCACCTCGATCTGCTCGAAGCCCGGGGGATGCTGGCCGGCACTCTTGACGACGGCATCCGTCAGTTCTCCCTGACGCCATCTCCCTGACGTCGCGGGTTCACCGACGAGCGGCTGTCACCTGCTGCACCAACCGGAACTTCTGGATCTTGCCGGTAGGTGTGGTGGGGAGATCCTCAGGTCGGTAGAACACCACCACCTTCGGCACCTTGAAGCGGGCGAGTTTCTCGCGGCACAACGACAACACATCGGCCTCGGTGAGCTCGCTGTCCGGCGCAGGAACGATTACGGCACAGCCGATCTCACCCCACCTATCGTCGGTCAGCCCGATGGCGAACACCTGACTGATACCCGGATGGCGGGCCAGCACATCCTCGATCTCCTTGGGCATCACCAGTTCGCCGCCGCTCTTGTACAGCTCCTTGCTGCGGCCGGTGACCCGAAGATATCCGTCAGCTCGAATGCGGCCGAGATCGCCGGAATACAACCAGCCGTCACGCAGGGTGCGGGCAGTCTCTTCCGGCCGATTCCAGTACTCGTGCATGGTGGTCGGTCCGGCCGAGATCAATTCGCCCTCTGCATCGACGGCGACGTCGTCGCCGGTGTCAGACTCCACTGCACGATAGATCACCAGCGCGTCCGCACCCGGGACGCCGGCCGCGCCGGCCAGCTTTGGCCTACCCACAGTGTCGGACGTCATCGAAAGGTCGTCCTCGGGCAACGTCAACGTCATGGCACCGCCGCATTCGGTCATGCCGTAGCCGGTCACGATCTCGGTGACGCCGAAGTCCTCACTGACCTTGTTACACAGCCATATCGGTGCGGGCGCCGAGCCGCACAGAATGGCTTTCAGAGAGCTCAGATCATAGTCGCCCCGCGCCGGGCTTTCGACCATCGCCACTGCCATGGTCGGAACGCACAGGATGTCGGTTGCCTGGTGCGTCTCGATGCCACGGAAGTAGCCCTCAGCACTGAAGAACGGCTGCAGGATGACTGCCCCGCCGACATACATCACCGACAGCAGGCCCTCGACGTAGCCGAACATGTGATAGCACGGCAGCGAGTACAGGACACGACGACCGTCTTCATAGGCGCGTGTCAACGCCGACGCATAGGCCGTCCGCAACACCGCATCGTGTGAGACCACCACCCCCTTGGGTGACCCGGTGGTGCCCGACGTGTACAGCATGTCTCCCGGCGCCGTCGGGTCCACCTCGGGCTCGGGCGTGCCGGCGACCTCACTACCGCCGCGTTCCGACAGACCTGCGACCGTGAGCGCACCACCTCGGGCAGTTCCGCCGGTGTCGAGCAGCACGACGTGACGCAGTTCGGGGACGTCGTCGACCTGCCGCGCCCTTGTGTCAAAGCCGGGACTGTCCCAGTTCGGCACGATTCCGTCCAGCATCGTCTGGTAATCCAGGGAACCGAACTCTGTCATTGTCACCAGCACGCGGCATCCGGAATCCGCGAGCACAAAGGCCAGTTCGCCTTCCCGGTAGAGATAATTGAACGGGACGGCGACCGCGCCTGCACGGGCGATCGCGAACTTCACGGTGACGAACTCCGCGTAGTTTGCCATCAACATGCCCACCCGGTCACCCGGACGGACCCCCAGTGCAATCAGACCCACGGCCAATCGGCGTGACTCCTCAGCCACCTCACGGTAGGTGAGCGATGTCCCTTCACCGAAGACCATTGGGCGGGACGAATACTGCGTGGCGCATCGGTCGAGCCAGCCGGAAAGACTGGTCGGCTGCCAGACCGGAAATCTGTCGCGAAGTGCCTGGCGCCGGGAATCGATCGAGTCGCTCACAGTTCCGGCAACTCCTCGGCTAGTGCGGCATGACGCAAGGCAAAGCGCTGTACCTTGCCGGTGGGCGTTATCGGAAAGTCGTCGACCAGAAACCATCGCGCGGGAACCTTGTACGCCGGCAACTCGCGCATTGCATGATCGATCAGACTGTCCCGCAAGCCAATTCTGTCACCGTCGGTGACGCGGCACGCCACGGCGACAATCTCGCCCAGGCGTTCGTCAGGCATGCCCAACGCGATCACATCGACCACATCGTCATGCTGGGCGATGACCCGCTCCACCTCTGCAGGAGCGATGTTCTCGCCGCCCCGGATGATGAGTTCCTTGAGCCTGCCCGTCACGGTCAGATACCCGCGGCTGTCCATCGTGCCCAAATCACCGGTACGGACGAAACCTTCGCCATCGAGCGCGCGTGCTGTGGCGTCGGGATCGTGTAGGTACTCGACAAACTGCTGGTATCCGCGAGCGCAGATCTCGCCCTTCTCCCCGACGCCGACGGTGGCACCGGAAACAGGATCGATGATCTTGCACTCGAGTTGCGGCAGGGGGCGCCCCACCGTGTGCAACTGGTCATGTCGACTGTCGCCGGGGCGGGTCAAAGAGATGACCGGCGCAAGTTCGGTCTGCCCATACAGATTAAAGACAGCAGCACCAAAAACCGTTGCAGCGCCGTCGATCAACTCACCAGATACGTTTGACGCGCCGCCCATGATGATCTGCAGCCGCGGCGCCGGCAGGTCGGACACACGCTGATACTGCAGTAGGGCCTGCAGGACCGCCGGGACATAGAAGAACACCGAGACCTGCTCGCGGCCCAAGCTCTCCAAGGCGGCGTCCGGCGCGAATCGCTCGCACAGGATCGCCGTGCCCGCGCGCCACAGCGGCCCGAGCGTCGCGATGACGCAACCGGCCGTATGAAACAGTGGCAGCGGGTTGAAACAGACCGCCCGGTCGGCCACACCGGTGGCTTCCATGGTCAGTTTGGCGACGTTGACCAGCGCCCGATGGGTCAACAGCACACCTTTGGGCCGCCCGGTTGTTCCCGATGTGTACTGCAGCATCACCGGCGTGTCAGGATCGCTCGGATGACCGGACCAGCCGGACTTCGCAAGACCCGCTTCGGCTTTCCATTCGTTCTGCTGCGACAAGGAGATCCGACGGACGCCGGGGATCTCAGCGCACACTCGTTCGGCGACCTCGGCCATCTGGTAGTCCCGGCTGACATCGGCGTGCAACAGCACTCGTGCACGACTGTGCCGAAGCGCATAATCCAGTTCGTCGGCCCGAAGGACCGGGTTGAGCGCCACCAGGACGACACCGGCCAAGGCTGCGCCGTACTGAATGACCGTCCACTCGACGACGTTCGGCGCCCACAGCGCCACGAGTTCGCCGCGATCGACAAGAGCGGAGAGCCTCTCGGCCACTCGGGCCGCCTCGTCGAAGAGCCCCGCGTAGGTGAGTCGCACGTACTCACCCGAACTGCCGTGCCGAACTCCGACCAGGGCCTCCCGATCCGGATGATCAGTGGCACGCAGGGCAAGCAGTTGCCCGACGGTGTAGTCGACCAGCGGCACGGACAGGTCCGGTGGCCGGTGGGCCCGCGGGCCCACGCCCACGTCCAGGGTTGGTTCCAGCGGGGCGGTCATCGGTCGCTCAGATCGGGTTGCTACCGAGCTTGGCACCGGACATGTCGTTGATCTGTGACCACTGCGTACCGATCTCAGCCAGGCTGGGCGGCTTGGTGAAGGTCACGCCGTCATTCTGGAACTGGGCCACCCGCTGCACCAGCCCGCCACCGGCGACGAACACCGATGCGGTGTCCTGGTTCTCCTCGGAAACCAGGTAGCCCACTGCCGGCGCGACCAGTTCGGGGTCCAACTTGTCGAGTAGCTCCTGGGGAGCGATGTCCTCGGTCATCCGGGTGGCCGCCAGCGGGGCGATCGCGTTGGCGGTGATGGAGTACTTTGCACCCTCGATCGCCAGTGTGTTGATCAGTCCGACCAGACCTGCCTTGGCCGCACCATAGTTGGCCTGACCGAAGTTGCCGTAGAGGCCACTGGTCGAGGTCGCCACGACAATGCGCCCGAAACCCTGCTCACGGAAGATCGGCCAGGCCGCTCTGATGACGTTGAATCCACCGTAGAGATGAACCTGCTGGACCGCATTCCAGCTTTCCGGGGCCATCTTGTGAAAGGCTCCGTCACGCAGGATGCCGGCGTTGCTGATGACGCCGTGCACCGTCCCGAATTCCTTCACCGCGGTGGCGATGATCGCCTCGGCACCGGCTGCGTCTGCGACCGAATCGTAGTTGGCCACCGCACGGCCACCGGCGCTGCGAATCTCCTCGACCACGGTGTCGGCAGCCTGCGTGGAAGCGCCGGACCCGTCGCGGGCTCCACCAAGGTCATTGACGACGACAAGCGCACCATTGGCGGCCAGGAACTGTGCGTACGAGCGGCCCAGGCCGCCTCCGGCACCGGTTACAACGACAACCTTGTCTTCAACTCCGGACACGCGCGCTCCTCAGCTCAACTGTGTGATGTGTTGAATCTTGGTTAAAAACGCCATCAAAGTCAAGCACGGTCCTATCGATCTGGTGTTCTTATGTTGCAGCACAGCACTCTTGCGACGCGGTCGCGACCCGGCTGGTGTCGAACAATGCCTAGAAGGTCAACCGACCGCCGATCAGGCGAGCACTGCCTCTCCGAACCAGTCGGCGAGGAACAGCGCCACCTCGACGTCCAACCGATCCGCAGCGATGTCACGACCGCGTCGTTCCACAGCCCGCTGTACCCGGTACTTGACGGAATTCACGTGCAGGTGCTGCTCGTCTGCGGTCGCCTTCAGATCCGTCTCGCTGCGTGTTGTCAAAGCAGTCAAGAAAGCCTTCGGTGTGACGGTCAATGATGTGGTCATCGCGATCTGCGGTGGGGCGCTGCGCCGCCGATTGCAGGTGTCCGATGCACCTCCCGGGCAACCCCCTGGTGGATTCGCCGCGTGGGACGATCATCGGTGACGTTCTGCCGGACGCCGGTCCAGCACACCGCGCGCAACCCATCACCACCACTACCGCATCGATATTCGAGCGACACCGCCACGTTGCATTGATCATCGGTGTATCGCCGTTACGTCCACTGACACCCGAACAAGTCAACTCACTGGGCCACCAAGTAATGGAGGCCGTGAAGGCCGTCTCAGAAGAATCGTCACAGTAGACTTCCGAACTCCCCCTCGCGCCCCGGGGATTCCGTCTAGTAGGCAGCCAGGATCGGCCCCAGTTCGGTGGGAGTAGCGCCGTGCAGGATGACACCGTCGGCCCCGAGTGCGAGCTGCTCGCGGATGGTGGCGACGCAGGACTGCACGCTGCCCATCGCCGCCGGAGCGGTCCACTCCGGGGGCAGCAGCGCCGCAATGTGCTCAAGTTGCTCGACGGTCGTGGTCGAGCTGTCGATCACCTGCAACCCACCCTTACTGAAACTCTGAACGACTTCGTCATCCCGGAAACGTTGCAGAACTTGAGGATCCCAGCGGTTCGTGCGCACCATCAGGTCTCCGTAGCCCTGAAGGTAGGTGGCAAGCCGGCCCACGAGCTTCCGCAGCCGCATTTCCTCGGGGATGTGATCCCCTATGGTCGCCAGGCAGGACCACACCTTGACGTCGTCCGGATTGCGACCGGCGCGTTCGGCGCTGGACTTCACCGTCTTCACGCACCGGGCCAGCGTCTCGTCGGTGAAGAAGGTGTGCAAGATGACCTGATCCATTACCCGGCCGGCCAACTCGAGCGAATTCGGTGCGAATGCCACCATGCCGATGGGGATGTCGACGTCGTAATCCTGACCCAGTCGCAACGCGGGGAATTTCCCGATCGGGCCGTCGTGGCCGACGATCGTCTCCCCCCGGAACAGTCGCCGCATGACCCCGACGAAGTCCTCCATCTGCGCTGTCGTTATACGGGGCATCCCAAAGGCATCTTGCAGCGGCGGCACGCCGCGGCCGATGCCCAACGTGAAGCGGCCCCCGCTGAGCCCATGCATCGTCAGCGCATAGGCAGCGGTCACCATGGGATGGCGGGTGTTGTGATTGGTCGCACCAGTCGCGATTCCGATGGACTCCGATACCGCGGCGGCTGCACCGGACAACGAGCAGGCCTCCTTGGTATTGAAGCGCTCGGAGATGAACGCGTGGCCCAGCCCCAGGGCCTCGGCTTGTCGGATCTCGTCGACGATCACCCGCGGCGACGCCGGTTGACCGCCAAGGGCATAGAAGCCGAGCTCCGGACGATTGATCGTGGTCATGCGGGTGTCACCTTGGACAGTTCAGGCCACCGGTCGTGGTCGTATACGCATGGGTTCCACACCTCGACGATGCGGCCCTCCACGACGCGGTAGACCTCCACTGAGGCGACGACGTCGGTGGAGCCGTCGGGCGTGACGATGTCGGCCTGATAGACGATCGAGCAGAGTTCGTCGTCGGCGACCATGCGCAACAACGTGAAGCGCACGCTCTGGACCCCCGCCCACATGTCGCGCACGCGCTGAATTGCTTGATCGTGCGTGAGCACCGTTCGTCCGCCCGGGGTGTTGCGCACGATCTGCTCGCCGATGATCTCCTCGCCGGCGGCGTAGTTCTGTTCGTTCCAGAGCTCGTAGTTGTAGCGTTCGATGACTGTCTTCGGGCTGACATTCGATGCGGTCACTGGACGACCTCCGTTAGTTGCTTGCGGCGCAGGTCCCGCGCCGCCAGGATGCTCAGAGCCCGCGGCGCATCGGCCAGGTACGAGCTGATGCCGATACGCCGGGGCAGCCGTACGGACAGCCGCCCATTCTCGATCGCCGCCAACGTTGCATTGGTGATCTCGGCCGGTGAGATCAATCTGCTCAGGTGCAACCGGTACAGCCGTTGCACCAGCGCGGTGAAGACTGGATCGGTCCGCCCCTTCTCCATCAGTCCGGTATCGGAGACCTCACCGATCTCCACCTTGGTGAAACCCACCGGCGAATCATGGAATTCGGCGGCGAGGTTGACCGTCAGATGAGTGATGAACGCCTTCGTCGCCGCGTAGACCGCCAGATTGGGCGGACAGATGACGCCGCCGAACGAGGAGATGTTCACGACGTGTCCGCGACTCCGCTCCGCCATCCGCGGTACCGCCTGCCGCGTCAGCTCCACCACCGCGCGGACATTCAGATCGAGAATGAAGTCCAACGTGTCGGAGGACATCTCGTCGAACCGGCCGACCTTCTCGTCGCCGGCATTGTTGACCAGGATGTCGATCGGACCGTCGGCCTCGACGAGATCCAGCAGTCCACCTACGGCATGGTGGTCGGTGAGATCCGTGGGATACGCAGCGGCTCCCAGCTCGTCGGCCAAGGCGAACAACCCGTTCGAGGGGCGCGCGACCAAGGCAACGGTCGCGCCGGAGCGCCGCAGGCCGCGAGCCAGGTCGGCGCCTATCCCCCTGCTGGCGCCGGTGACGAGGGCGCGACTGCCCGCGATCTTCAATCGTTGTGTAACCATGACCACATTCTTACTTGCTTGCACACAAGTTAACAACTACTTTTCTAATATGACTTCAACAATCTCCCGATTTCCTCGCACCGCGTCCGAGTTGACCGCCGACTGGTTGACCGACGTCCTCATCTCCGCTGGAGCCGTCGCACATGGGTCGCGCATCAGCACCGTTCGGTTGGAACGGATCGCCGAAGGAGTCGGATTCGCATCCTTCTTGTACCGCGCCCATCTTGACCTCGAAAGTGACGGCCCGGCAACGATAGTTGTCAAGTGGCCGACCGACCATCCTGCCTATCTCGAGCTGGCAGCATCGATCCGGCTGTACGAGCGGGAGGTGGCGTTCTACAACGAAGTGGCGCCCACTGCCCCCGTCAGTGCACCGCGCACATACTTCGCGGAGTTCGATGCCGACACCGGCGAATTCATCATCGTCATGGAAGACCTCGCCGAACTCGACAATGCCGACCACCTCGCGGGCCTGAGCATCGACCGAGCACGCGCCGTGCTGGACGAACTGGCAGCCTTTCACGCCTGGGGCTGGGATTTGACATCCGCTGCCACCGCAAACGCGGCGTTCCTCTTAATCGACGACGCCCGCATGGCGGGACTCTTCAGTGTCGGCACCGCGGCTGGTTGGCCGATCTATCTCGAGTATGGGCGCGCAAGCGCCCCAGACGGATTGGCGGAGATGCTCCAGGAGTACTCCGAGCTGGCACCCAGACTCCTCGGCGCGCTCGCCGAGCCGGTCACACTGGTCAACGGCGATCTGCGGGCCGACAACCTGTTCTTCGGCGAGACGGGCCCGCATGTCACCGTCGACTATCAGTTCGCGGGTCGCGGATGCGGCATGTGGGATGTGGCCTATCTCGTCGGTCAAGGACTGACCCCGCAGGAACGCGGTGGACGCGAACGGGATCTGGTCGCCCGCTACGTCCAAACTCTGGCCGACTCCGGAATCGACTACCCATTCGACCAGGCATGGCAGCAGTTCCAGATCGCCGTCGTCGCGCAAATCGCCCTACCGCTGCTGGCCATGATCTCCTGGCCGACACTGAACGCGAGAGGTCAAGAGCTGCTTCAGGTTCTGATGGAACGTAGCTTTGCGATCATCGCCGACACCGACGCGGTAACCGCCGTACGGGCCTTGCCGGCGACGGACTGAACGCCAACACTGCGGCGGGGCGTTCGCCGACCGGGGGAGAGCGCTCTCCCCGGACTATGGCGTTGCCCCGCCCGCAGACTGCGAGGGCATCTTCTCCGCTCCGAAAGCGGACCGCACGACCACTGGAATCAATAACGCTCAGCGCTTGACGCTGCCAAGGGCAGCGTCGACGATGGACACCAAGGAGACGCACCCGCCGGGGCGACCACCGAGGTTGTGGGTCAACGCCGTACGCGCAGCAGATATCTGCCGAAGGCCCGCCTTGCCCTGGAACTGAAGCCATGCCTTGTCAACCATGCGCAGTCCACTGGCGCCGACTGAATGTTCGAAGGACTTCAGACCCCCGTCAGGATGTACGCGCAGGCTTCCGTCTGCATCGAACTCGCCCGCCAATGAATCCCTGACGGCACGGCCCGAATCGGGGAAGCCGAGGTCTTCCATCAGAATCAATTCCGTGGGCGTGAAGCAGTCGTGTACCTCCGCCAGCGAAAACTGCCGGTTGGCATCATCGATTCCAGCCTGCTGGTATGCATCTCGGGCTGAGCGGACCACTTCTGGGAAGGTCGTGCAGTCGTACTCGGAATCCATCGAGCCGCGGCCTGACCCAGCGACGAGTGTGACAGCCCCATGACGTACATCGGCCTGTCCGTGTAAGCCGCGGCGGTCCCGCCTTGTGCCCTCTGCAGCAGACAAAGCCTTTGTAGCGCTGCTATGCGGGGCCGGTCAGTCGTGTGACGAGGCGGTCGTGCCAACGCGTCAACGCACCTTCGAAGTCATAGCCGCTCGGGTCTAGGATCCAGGCGTAGGCGTAGCCGATACCGGTGGCGAGCAATTCCGAAGCAACTTCCTCTGCGTCCGACAAGTTCGAAATGGAGCCGTCGACCTTCCCGTCGGTGATGGCGCAGCGAACACCGCACTGCAATCGTGTGAGCCAACCCTGGATGCGCTCGCGCAGAAAGTCATGGTCATGCACCGCTTCGAAGTTCAGGCTCAACACCGCCCGTAGCAGCCGTGGATCCTCAGCTGCAAAATCACGCAGGGCCAGGATCGGGGCAAGTGCCCGTTGCGAACCCGAAGTTCGAGGGTCTTGCGGTACTTCGATGCGGCCTTCGTAGTCGCGAAGGACAGCTTCGAGTAACGCCGCCTTCGATCCGAACCGCTCGCGCACCATGGCGCGGCTGTACCCGGCTCGGATTCCGATCTCCTGTGCGGTGGTGTTGCTGTACCCCTTCTCGGCAATCAGCTCGATTGCTGCCTCGGCGAGTCGGCGCGAGGATTCCTCGACCCGCTCGCGCTGGGAACGTCGCGACGGGGCGCTCATCGTGGCCGCCCGCCCGCCGACGTCTGCGGGCAATCCCGAGTGTGCATGCTGATGAGTCTAGAGAAGAAATCCCTTTCGGCAGCCTACCGGAACTCAGCCGTGCGCCAGCGTCAGCAGTTCAGATCGATCTGTCACCTCCAGGCGTGCCCGTTGGGACTCCCGCCCGTGGGTCTTCTTGTGCGAGTCGATCTCACGCCAGTGGTGCCACAACACGGGGTGAGCACTGCTAGAGATGAGTGCTCACAACACTTGCGCTCCGGCATGAGGTGTGGAGGGGAGTTGGCGTGAAGCACCAGGGAACTGCTGACTACATCGTCGTCGGGGCTGGATCGTTGCCCGCAAGCTCACCGGCCGCGACGTCACCGGGTGACGGCGGGCCTCATCCCCTGCGTCGGAGCTCGTTGGTGACGATCGATACGAACGACACACATCCGCCGGGACGGCCGCCGAGATTGTGGGTGAGCGCGGTGTGCGGGTCGGCGAGCTGACGCTCACCCGCTTCGCCGCGGAACTGCAGCCACGCCTCGTACAGCATCCGCAGACCACTCGCCCCGACAGGATGGCCGAACGACTTGAGTCCACCGTCGGGGTTGATCGGCAGCCGGCCATTGGCGTCGAAATCGCCGCCCAGCACATCTTTCCAGGCATGTCCGGTCTCCGAGAAACCCAAATCCTCCATCAGGACGATCTCGGTGGGAGTGAAACAGTCATGCACCTCGGCCATCGAGAGCTGCTGCGCCGGCCGCTCGATTCCAGCCTGCGCGTACGCGTCCTTGGCGGCTTTCACCACCTCCGGAAAGGTCGTGTAGTCAAACGCCGAATCCATCGATCCGCGCGTCGAACCCGCAACCAGGGAAAGCCCTTCGACGAACATCGGCCGGTCGGTGAAGTCATACGCCCTCTCCGCAGGCACGATCAGTGCACACGCCGCACCGTCGGACACCCCGGAGCAGTCGAACACACCCAACCGGCCGGCCACCTTCGGTGCCCCGTCGATCGTCTCCCGCGCGACCGGAGAACGGAACTGCGCCTTCGGATTACGGGTGCCGTTGTCGTGGTTCTTCCAGGCGACATGCGTCATGGCGGCCCGCATCTCATCCGGGTGTACCCCGTAGCGGTCGCAGTAGGCCGGGTCGAGCAGCGAGAAGGCGGCCGGAGCGGTCATGGAGATCTCCGGGGCCGTACCGTCACCCGGCGGATCCTGGCGCAGCAGACCGGAGTACCCGGAGTCCTTGAGTTTCTCTACGCCGACGGCCATCACGATGTCATAGGCGCCCGCCGCGACCGCATACGAGGCATTGCGGAAAGCCTCGGAACCGGTGGCACAGAAGTTCTCCACCCGGGTCACCGGTTTGTCGTCGCTGCCGATCGCCCGGCTCAGCGTCAGTCCGCCGAGCCCCGAACTCAGCGTTCCCAGCCAGTAGGCGTCCACGTCGTCACGGTTGAAGCCGGGCAGCGAACCCAGGCATTCCTGGTACGCCTCGATGATGAGGTCGTCCGTCGAGGAGTCCCACCGCTCCCCGAATTTGCTGCAGCCCATGGCCACCACCGCGACCTTGCCGGCAATTCCGTTACTGGGCATCGTCTTGCACCGCCTTCCAGAAGTAGTCGTGCACGCCGCCGGCGGTGAACAGTCGCCGGAAGGAGAACCGCACCCGCGCACCGACTTTGAGATCTTCGGGCCGGGCGTCGGCGACCTCCAGGGTGCACCGTCCCCCGCCGTCGATGTCGATCACGGCCTGCACCATCGGCGGCGACGGCGAGAAGGCCAACCGGTCCACCGTGTAGGTGACGACCGTCCCGGTCAGGGGCGCCACCGGTACTGCGTCCATTGCATCCAGGGTGTTGCAGGCACGGCACATCCGCAGTGGTGGCAGGTGGGTGAATCCACATGCGGTGCAACATGATCCGGTGAATCCGAACTTCCATCGCTCGGAACGCCCGGCGGGCGGCGCCGCGGCGCGTTCCGGTTCGGGGCGGCGCGGCGCTTCCAGCGTGACCAGACCGCGCCACGACAGGTAGGTCAGGTGGTCCACGGGCAGGCCGGCCGACCGCTGGGCCGCCAGCGACCTGGCCTGGCGGTGCGCAGGCAGCGCGGTGGTGGCCCGCAGCACGACCACATCGCACCCGTCGACGGCGGAGATCACGACGATGCTGTCCCCTGGCTCGGCCACGTCGAGCACACCCGCCAGTGCGATCAGCGCGTCGGCGGCGCCGGCGTGCCCGATGGGCGACGTCGAAACCGACTTCTGTGCCTTGACCAAGGTTGCGGCGCGCTTGATGACGGCAGTGTTCGGGCACGCCACGACGACATGGTCGGCGTCGGCGAGTCCGGCATCGTCGAGCGCGGACTGTGCGGTCGATCGGATCAACGAACCGTAGCGGTCGGCGCCGAAGCGCTCCTCCCACTGCTGCCCCGTTGGCGACGCGGGATCCCGCCACCGGTCCAGGAACTCGGCCGATTGCGACCGGACCGCCAGGATCTCCGCAATCGGCTCGCCGTCTCCGAACCAGGCGGCGGCGGCACCGTCGCCGCCGGTCTTCTCGTCGGCAGATCCCGGTTTACCGACACGCACGTCGGCCGCCACCACGAGTCCGCCGGTCTGCGCCGCGAGCTTCAGGCCTGCAATGGTGCTGCGGCCGGTGCCGCACAGATCCGCGGCGAACACCTCGCTCGGCAGGCCCAGGGCGGCGTG
Source organism: Mycobacterium sp. C31M (assembly GCF_053345865.1). NCBI lineage: Bacteria > Bacillati > Actinomycetota > Actinomycetes > Mycobacteriales > Mycobacteriaceae > Mycobacterium > Mycobacterium sp. C31M. The sequence continues at coordinate 195,596 of NZ_JBKFAX010000012.1, forward strand.
GACCGCGGTGGCGTTCGTCTTGTCGGCATAGGCAGGCGAGCTGGTGGCAAGATACACCGCTGCGGGCACTGCTCCGGGCGCCAGTGCGGCGGTCGCCGCCGCGACCGCCATGGTGGTGGAGTCTTCGTCGTAGGACGCGACCACCCGGTCACCTTTACGTAGTCCGATGGACGGACCGGCAAGCCGATGCCGCGGGAGGTAGCTGGCATAGCCGAGCAGCGCGGCGCTCACAATGCACCCCGGAACACCGCGGCAAGGCCCTGTCCGCCGCCGATGCACATGGTCTCGAGGGCCAATCCGCCACCACGGCGCCGCAGCTCATGCAGCATGGTGGTCAGGATGCGGACCCCGGTCGCGCCGATGGGATGGCCGAGCGAGATTCCGGATCCGTTGACGTTCAACCGGTCTTCGACATCGTCGAGTTTGAGACCCCAGCCGGACAGGACCGCCAGCACCTGCACTGCGAAGGCCTCGTTGATCTCGATCAATGCCAGGTCGTCGAAGGCGAGCCCGGTTCGGGCGAAGAGCTTCTCGGTGGCGCCGACCGGTCCGATCCCCATTCGGGACGGTTCACACCCGATTGCCGCCCACCCCTCGAGGTAGCCGATCGGTTCCAGGCCGAGGGACTCCAGCCGATCCTCGGCGACGACCAGACAGGCGGCCGCGGCGTCATTCTGCTGACTGGAGTTTCCCGCCGTGACCGTGCCACCGGTCTGGATGCTGCGCAGTTTGGCCAGCGTGTCGACTGTGGTGGTGGGCCTGATGCCCTCGTCGCGGGCGACAACGACCGGTTCGCCGCGTCGCTGCGGAACCTCGACTGCCACGACCTCCTCGTCGAACACGCCGGATTGCTGGGCGACGTGCGCCCTGGCATGGCTGCGGACCGCGAACTCGTCGGCGGCGGCGCGGTCGATACCGTAGTCCTCGGCGAGGTTCTCCGCTGTCTCGATCATCCCGCTGATTGCGCCGAATCGCCATGCCGGCTGCGACATCTCGCGACCGCGGTCCAGTCGGTCGTAGAGCACCTGGTTGCCCGACCGCGATCCCCACCGCGCAGTGGTGGTGTAGTGCTCGATGTTGCTCATGGACTCGACACCACCGGCGATCACCACGTCAGCGGCCCCGGTCTGCACGGTCATCGCCGCCGTGATCACCGCCTGCAGACCACCGCCGCAACGGCGATCGATCTGCAGCCCCGACACACTGATCGGCAGGCCGGCGTGCAACGCCGCCCACCGCCCGATGCACGGCGCTTCGGAGTTGGCGTAGGACTGCGCGAAGACCACGTCCTCGATGACATCCGGTGCCACGCCGCTGCGCGCGACGACTTCTGTGATCACCCGCGCGGCGAGGTCCTCCGCACGCAGCGGCAGTAGGCTACCGCCGAAGGCGCCGACCGGTGTCCGCAAAGGTGCGACGATGGCGGCGCGTCTCATTCGTCACCTCGCCAGCGATCGGCTGAGGGATCGAGCAGGCTGTTGAGCCGCTCATCAGGCAGCCAGACGATTGTCTCGAGTTCGAGCGCGTCGAGGTAGCGGACGCGACCGGTGCGCAGATCCTCGACTTTGAGTCGCGGTGCATTCGCCTGATCGTCGATGCTGACCGCGACCTCGGCGAACTCGCTGCCGATGACCGCGCCGACACCGGGAATGGTCACCGGCGCCGTTCCGTCGAATTGGATGCCCATGCTGCTCCTTAGATGAGGAAGCTCAATGTTGGAATCGGCTTGTCGGCGTCCACGAGTTGGACCTTCTTGTACGCCAGCTTCAGTTCGCCGTCGACCCTGCGCAGCTGGTAGGTGACCCGGCCACCCCAGATGTGATTTCCACGTGGGCGTGCCTCCACCACAACAAAATTCGCGCCCACCTCCAGATCCGTCGATCCGTCGGCGCCGAGCCGGCCACCGAGAAATTCGATGTTGGAGATCAAACGGCGCAGATGCGACGGTGGCGCCTGCGCATACCGTCGGCCGGTGCGTACCTGCTTGAGTCGGGTGGATATCCGGCTGCGATTGTCGAAAATGATCGACATCTGCCGCGTCGGGTCAGAGGGATTCGTGTCCGCCGGGACCCAATAGAGCGCATCGTCGGTCCACAGCGCTTCCCACGCGTCATAGTCGTTCTCGTCGGCATGGCGGGCTTCGCGGTAGATGAACTGCTCCACCTCGTGCCGATCAAAGCCGTCGGGAACGGGTGCGAGACTGTCTGTTCCTCTCAAGGACGCGGTCACGGCTTCAGTCCCTCTCCATCAGTGTCTTGTAGTGCGACCAGAAGCCACGCATGCCGGTCTCGTCGGTGTTGGTGCCGATCTTGAACCCGTTCTCATCGACCGTTTCCCGATGCATCCCGCGGCGGACGTCCAGCCATTCCGGGCTCAGCGCCGCGATGCCCTGCTGGTTGCGCTCATACATCTCGGTGTCGTCGGCCAGCAACATGCCGGCAGGCCCGACCGAGCCGATGCACTGGGACACCATGCGCCGGTTCAATTCCGGGGCGCCGGCCAACTGCACCGCGGTGGCGTACTGGACGCACTCGTCCACGCCGGTGGGCTGGATGTTGAAGACCTGGATTTCGGCGATGAACAGGTTAGGGAAGATCATGACGTGCGGCGCGCCCTCGATGAGGATCTCCTCGGCGGCATCACCGTGCTTGGCCCGGATGGCGGCGACGTAGTCGGGTACGCGGGACTCCGTGGTGCCGAACCACCGCATCGGCTGCGCGTACTTGCGGAATTCGGGTCGCAGGTCGTTCTCGCTGTGGCCGTCACCGAGATCACGCGTCACCGCGATCGAGGAGTCGCTGTAGAGCGGGCCGATGGTGCTGCCGGTGACACCGAAGATCGAACCGTGCACGAACTGCGGGTGATATCCGTCGGTCTCGTTCTCGGCCAGCAGCTTCCAATTCGCGCGGGCTTTGTGCTGCAGCCACCCGGCGGTGAGTTCCACGCGCCCTTCCGGCGACAGCCGGGTGAGGCGGTCGATCTCGCCGGCTGCGGCACCGAGGTGTTCCACCAACGACGGCCCGTCAGGGGCGAAGCTGCCAAAAACGAAGCCGCCGTACGAATCGACGCGGGGCACCCGACCCATGGCCAGATCCAGTTTGCGGCCGTTGTACCCCTTGAAGAACGGGAAGCCGATAAGGTCGCCGTCGTTGCGGAAGGTCCACCCGTGATACGGGCATCGGAAAGTACTCGAATTGCCTTTGGCGTCGTCGCACACCTGGTTACCGCGATGTGCGCAGCGGTTCAGCAGCAGATGGATTTCGCCGTCACGATCGCGCGTCATGATGACGTCCTGCGGGCCGAGCTTCTTGCGCACGTAGTCGTTGGGTTGCGCAACCTCGCTTTCGTGGCCGACGAACACCCACGTCCGGTACCAGATCTTCTCCAGTTCCTCGGCGTAGATACTCGGGTCGCTGTAGAGGCTGCCGTGAACCCGTTCTGGGCGGATCAGCTTCTCATAGCGGCTACCCGTGCCGGCGCTGGGATCGATCACAGAGGTCATGTGTGCACTCCTTGTCGTGTGCCGAACGATGGTCGCCGTTTCTCAGAGAAGGCTGCGATGCCTTCGGCAAAGTCATCGCTGCCGAAAAGCTTTGCCTGGTGGGCCGCTTCCTGGTCGAGGACGTCGAGCGGATGAAGGGTGGGTGCGACAGCCAGCATCGTCTTGATCACGCCGTAGGCCTGCGCCGGACCGGCCGCCAGGCGGGCTGCGTCGGCGCGCGCCGCGGACAGCGCGTCCCCCGCGTCGACGCAGGCGTCGACCAGTCCCCACTGCAGCCCGACCTCAGCCGTGATCGGTTCCGGTAGCAGCATCATCTGTCGGGCACGCGCCACACCCATCCGTCGCGGCAGCGACACGAAGGCACCCATGTCACCGGCCAGACCGACGTTGGTGAAGGTGGTGGCAAACCGCGCGTCGCGGGCCGCGACGATGCGGTCACAGGCCGCCGCCAACGCGGCGCCGGCACCGAACGCAGCGCCTTCCACCGCGGCCAGCACCGGCTTGGGCGTGTTCCAGATGGCACGGATGACCCGCTGCGCGAGCTGCGCCCGCTGAAGCGCGTCGGCCTCCGACATCAGCTTCATCGTGGAGATATCGCCACCGGAGCAGAAGGTGTTGCCGGTGCCGGTCAGCACGATCACCCGGACATCAGTGTCGGCATCGGCAGCCTCAAGTGCGTCGGCGAGCGCGAGCCGCAACGGGATGTCGATCGCGTTGCGGACTCCCGGCCGATTGAGGGTGAGGATGCGGACACCGCCGTCGTTCTCGACGAGAACAGTCATCGCCCGATGAACCTCGGGGTGCGGCGTTCGATGACGGCCCGCAGGCCCTCCAACGCATCGGCAGTACCGGACAGCTCCGACACCGTGCGCGACTCCTCGGGCAACCGCTCCTCGATGGAGGCGCCGACTCCCGACCAGACGAGCCGTTTGGTCGCCGACAGCGCCAGCGTCGGCATCGCGGCCAATTCGTCGGCGATCGCCTCGGCGCGGGTGACCAGATCGTCGTCATCGACCACCTCGGTAATCAATCCGATCTCGGCGGCCTCGGTCGCCGTCAGGGTCGGGTTGGTCAGCAGAATCCGCAGGGCCTGCCGCAACCCGACGAGTTGGGCGAGCGTCACCGACGAGCCGCCGTCCGGCGCCATCCCGACCCGCACGGCACCCGAGAAGAACTTCGCCGACCGGGCCGCGACCACGATGTCCGAGGCACAGACCAGTCCGAGGCCGCCACCGCCGGCCGCGAAACCCTGGACGGCGGTAACCACCGGGACCTTCAGCTGGAACAGCGCTGCCGTGGCCAGTTGCAGCCAGGCCGTGGCCTCCCGGAGGTAGTCGGGAAGTCCGACCCCTTTGGATTCGAACGTGTGGACGTCTCCCCCGGCGCAGAAGTTGCGCCCCTCGCCGGTGAGCAGCACCACCTTGACGTCGGGATCGGCATGGCAGGACAGGATCACCTCGTGCAACGCTTTGAGGGTCACGACGTTCAGGCCATTCGAAATCTGCGGACTGTTGAGCCGGACTCTGGCGATGCCGGTAGGTGTCACCTCACGCAGCACCGGGGTGTAAATGGTCTCTGTCATGGGTTGGCCTCCCTGTTTTTGAATGCGGATACGCCGGCCTGGCCTGCCTCGCCACTCAACCGCCACACCACCGCGTTGGTCTCGTCAAGGTTGGCCGCGGCAAAGTCCTTGTCGAGGCCCTCGGTGACCAATCGCTTGATGGCCGTCACTGCCGAGCGGTCACGGCCGGCGAGCTTTGCGACGAAGGCTTCGACTGACGCGTCAAACGTGTCCGCCGGGAACGAGGTGTAGGCCAGTCCGATCTCGACGGCGTCGAAACCGCTGATCTTGTCTCCCGACAACAGCAGCCCCAGCGCCTGCTGCCTGCCGACGATGCGAGGCAGGCGAACCGTGCTGCCCCCGCCCGGGATCATCCCGAAGTTGATGTGGTTGTCGGCGATGCGCGCTTCGTTGGCGGTCAGCACGATATCGGCCGCCTGCATGAGCTCGAAACCGCCGGCCGCAGCCACTCCTTCCACCGCGGCCACCACCGGTACCTGGGCGCGACCGATGGCCTCGCAGGCATCCTTGAAGGTGGTGAACAATGTCCGCAAGGCGGTGCTGCTGTCGGCCCGGAGGCGTTGCACCTCATCAAAATCACCACCGGCACAGAAGTTTCCGCCCGCACCGCGGATCAGGATGAGGTTCACGTCCTTGCGGTCGCCGAACCGGGTGATGGCCGCGCCCAACTCGGAGGCCAACGCGACGTTGATGGCGTTCATCCGGTCCGGGCGGTTGAGCGTGATCCGCCCGACGCCGTCCCGGATATCGCTGAGAACCTCGGTCACATGTATCTCCCGCCGCCGACCTCGATGACCGAACCCGTGATGTAGCTGGACAGGTTCGAGCCGAGAAACACCACGGCCCCGGCGACCTCGCCGGGTTCACCTGCTCGCTTCATCGGAACGTCCGCCTCACGTTGGGCGAACACCTCGGCCGGCATCGCCGCGGTCATCGGGGTGCGGATCAGTCCGGGCTGAATCGCGTTGATCCGGACGTTGTGGTGGGCGACCTCTTTCGCCGCCGCCTTCGTGAGACCGACGATGCCCGCCTTCGCCGCGCTGTAGTTGGTCTGTCCGGGATTGCCGGACTTGCCGGACAGCGACGAGATATTGATGATGCTGCCCGATTTCTGCTCCCGCATGACCGCGGATGCTTCACGGATTCCCAGCCAGGTGCCGCGCAGATGCACCGTGATCACCGAGTCGAAATCGGCAACCTGCATCTTCTTGAGCGAGGCGTCCCGGGTGATTCCGGCGTTGTTGACGAAGATGTCGAGTCTTCCGTAGTCCCGCACCGTATCGGCCACCAGCGCACGGACATCATCCTCGGACGTCACGTCGCATACGGCGCTGCCGCAACCGACGCTGGGCCCGGCCACCTCTTCCACGGCACGTCGACCCGCCGCGTCGTCCAGGTCGGCGAGGACAACCTGGGCTCCATGCTGGTACAGGGTGCGGGCGATCTCCAGTCCGATGCCCTGCGCTGCGCCGGTGACGACCGCGACCTTGCCCTGGAGCAGTTTCTCCACCTGAGGTTCTCCCATCGATACGTACCGACATAGACAAATCTATCGGAAATTTCTAATCTAGGTTAAATCAATTGGTGGAGTGGTTTCAACCGCCGGGCCGCCTGGAAGGACGCAACATGGATCTGGGACTGTCGAACGCACGGGTTGTCATCACCGGTGGCGCATCCAACATCGGGCGCGGGATCGTGCACGAGTTCGCCGCCGAGGGCGCTCGAATCGTGTTGAACGACATTGATGCACCGCAGGCGGAGAAGGTGCGCGACGAGGCCTTGGCGCGCGGTGCGGCTGCCGTCGAGATTGCCATCGAGGACCTCACCGAACCCGGGGGCGCCGAACGCACCGTGGGGGCTGCTGTCTCCCGATGGGGTGGTGTTGACGTGCTGGTAAACAATGCCGGTTGGAGCGTGCCCGGGTTCGTCGCCACCGACACCGATCGGCAGAAGTGGCAGCGGACGGTGGAAGTGAACTTCTTCAGCGCGGTCGCGGCCACCCAGTCGGTGATCGGCCCCATGAAGGAGGCCGGCGAGGGATCCATCATCTTCATCGCCAGCGATGCCGCCTTCGGCCAGATCCGCCAGGGCATCTACGGAGCGACCAAGGCTGCCATGGTCGCCTTTGCCCGCACCACCGCCCGCGAGCACGGACGCCATGGCATTCGCTCCAATATCGTCTGCCCGGGACTGGTAATGCCCGACGGCCCGGACGCGGTGGGTGCCGAGAGTCTGTGGGCGGTCGGCGAGGACGACGTGTTCAACCCCAAGCAGATCGGCTTCATGTTGAAGGACACACCGATGCGTCGACTCACCACCGCCGAAGATGTCGCCAGGTCGGTGCTGTGGTTCGCATCGCCGAACGCCGCACGGCAGGTCACCGGTCAGATGATCTCGGTGAGCGGCGGGTACACGATGCCGTGATCGCGCAGGATCGGGTGGACCCCTAGATCGGCGTGAAGTCGGATACCAGCCACTGCCCGTCGACCCGTTCCAGGCCGACCTGCACGCTGGACGCGGTATCGGTCGGCGCATCCGCGCCGACGATCGACGTCTGATTCACGAATACCAGCACCGTGGCTCGATCGGCACTGGCCGACACCGATGCCGCGGCCGTGACGTTGGCGATGGCCGAGATCTTCTGCTCCTGCGCGCCGGGGATCACCACTTCCTGGATGAGTTGACCGTAGGAGTCCCGGAAGGCCCCGGTGAGTCGTGATTGCGCGGCCGGCAGGGTGTCGTCGACCGTATCCGGTTGGTAGGAAAGCAATTCCACTGTGATCTCCCGCGCCGCCTGAACCGACTCGTCAGCGGCAACCTGTGCCGCACGCGCCGAACCGTCGACCCACTTCAGCCAACCCGCCAGGCCGCTGAGGGCGACGATCACCACCGGGAGCACGATGTAGGCGAGCACGCTACGCCAGTGGCCGCGCCGAGACTGTGCGGCGGCAGATGCGACATCGACGCTGTCGACGTGCTCTGATGCCTCAGGAGAATGCGATAGTTCTACGTCAGTGGCGAGGTTGGTGGGCACTGCGGGCCTCTCGGTGGTGATTTCGGTTCGATTCGGATCAGTTGCGGCAGCAGTCACGGGACAAAGGCAACGTTGGATACCTTCACCGCGTCGCCCCTCTGCTGGACCGAGATGCGCATCCGCCACGATCTCGGCTGCTGCTCAGCGCCGTCGGCAGTTGTCGTCGTGACATTGACCGCCACCAATACCTGAGCCTCGTCATCCGACACAGACTCCAACCCGGCCGAAACGACGGTTCCCTCCGAGGTGGATTGAGCCTTCTTCACCACATCGATGAACGGTTCCGCGCGTGCGCTGAAATCGTCATAGAACGTACCGGTGGCCGAGTCGAGGATCCGTGCGACGTCGGCCTCTGCCTCCGAATGATCGATGGTCGTCAGGTTGATCGCGCCCTGCCGAGCGACCTGAATGAACGCCGCGTGCTCGTCGTCGATCGCTTGCGCCTGGACGGCGCGTAGTCCGAGCCAGCCGCACAACCCACCGACTGCGAGGACACCGGTCAGCCCGGCGGCCACCGCGATCCGGCGGGGTGACCGCTTGGCCCTGGATGTGGTCCGTTCACCATCGTCGGGATATTCCTCGGCGGTGTTGACGTCGGTCAGCTCTTCGGTGGCATCAGCATCGACTGCCATGTCTGCTCCTGTGCGTTGTTGGCCAAATTCGCTTGGGTGTACCGCTTTCCGTCCGGACCCAGGTAGCTACCGGTAGCGGGGTCGTACTCAGCGACCGCAACGGGAGGTATCGGGGCCACCGCCGCTGCGGCCGGCGGCGGTGCAGGGACCTGACCCGGCGGCGCCTGGGGCACCGGCTGGCCGGACAACGTCGCGTTGGCATCGCCCTTCCAGTTGAAGCCATCGTTGAGCGGCGCGTAGTTCTCGTCGCTCTCGCACATCTTCACCGTGGGTGCCCGTTTTCCCGGCCGGGTGGCGCACGGCAGGTTACGCGCGCCGCGCACGTTGAACATCGAGTCCTGCGGCACCCGGCAATAGAAGTCGCCGGCCGGGCGCTCAGGATAGTCCGTCAGGCTGGTCGGTCGTGCCTGTTGCGGGGGGAGATAGCCGGTCAGACATGGTGGCGGCAGGTTGAGATTGAGGTTGAAGCTCAGGAATGCACCCTTGTAGTCCTGTTTGGTGTTGCGGTTTGTCAGTCCGGCGCCCTGCACGACTTCTACCGCCGACGGCGCAAGGACCAGGAGCTGTTCCAAGTGCGGCTGGTAGGTAACCGCGACATCGCCGAGTGTCACCAGATTGGCCAGCACCACCGGCAGCGTCGGCTGCAGACGGTCGAAAAGCTGGCGCACCTCGTCAGCAGCTCGCGGCCCGACCTGCAAGATGCCCGTCACGGCCTGATCTTCATTCTTCAACTGTTGAGTGACCGAAGCCAGATTCGACGCCCACGCTTCGATCGATCCGGCCGTGGCGGTCTGGGAATCCAGGATCGGTCTCGAGTCGTCGATCAGGTTCGTCAGCGCATCCAGGTTGTTGCGTGCGTCGATGGCCAGTGTGGTGGACCCCTTGACCAGTCTCGCCAGGTCTGGTCCCAGCCCTCCGACCGCTGTCGATGCCTCGCTGACCACGGTCTGCAAGTTATCGCGCGGGATGACTTCCAGCCCGTTGTTCGCTGCCGCGAGCAATTCGCTGATGTCCGGTGGCACCGATGTGCGGTTCAGCGGGATGACGTCGCCTTCGGCCAAGCGTCCGGTGTCGCTGCTGGGGAGCAGAGCGACATACTGCTCACCGATTGACGATGCGCTGTGCACCTCAGCGGTGAGGTCACTCGGGATCGGGATGTCGGATTTCAGCGACAGCTCCGCGGTGACACCGGATTCGGTCAGCGAGACGCTCTGGACTCGACCGACATTGGTACCTCGATAGGTCACGTTGGCGTTCTCGTACAGGCCGGCTGCGGCGGGGAGCTGCACGCTCACCTTGTAACGCCCGACGCCGAACAGCAGATTGGGCAGGCCCATGTAGTTGAAGATCATGGTCGATCCGCCCGCCAACGTGATGACGGCGAAAAACGCCAGCTGGGTGAGGATCCGTCTGCTGAGTACCATCTATCGCCCCTGATTCAGGTGATACGGAACTACCAACGGATTGACCGCGGTGTACGGACTGGGCAGCTGACCGATCGTGCGCCCCCACTGCATTTCGAGCTCAGTGAGATCGCCCTCGAACCGCGTTCCGGTGAAGAACGACGAGTCGATACGGCTCAGGGTGAGATCGATGACCGCCGTCAAGTTCGCGTAATCCCCGCGGAACCACTTGTCCAGTGTCTCCTGTGCGAACGGGTAGACAGTGAAGAAACCCAACGACCTAGTGAGCGCCGGACCGGAGTCCGCGAGCGATTTCAGAACCGGCGCAATGTCTTTGAGCTCCTGGACAAGAGCTTCCTTGGTCTGGTTGCTGGAGTCCGCCGCCAAAGCGCTGAACTTGCCGAGTTGATCAAGCGCCTCGGCGAGGCTGTCGCGTTCCGCCCTGAGGACGTTGAGCGCATCCGGGATGGTGGTCAGCGCCTTGTCGACGATCGGGTCCTGTTCGGCGAAGTCCGACACCAGGTTGTTCAGGCTGTCGGTCGCCGAGATGATGTCGTCGGTCTGCTGGTTGGTGTTTGCGATGAATCTGTCGAGCTCGGTGATGAGGCTGCGCAGATCACTCTCGCGACCGGCAAATGCAGTGCTGAGAGCTGTTGTGATGTCCTGAATCTGGCCTATGCCGCCACCGTTGAGCAACATCGACACCGCAGCCAAGGTCTGTTCCGTGGACGGGTAGGCGCCGCCGGACATCAGCGGGATGACCGAACCCTCCCGAAGCCTGCCTTCGGCCGGCTCGGCCACCGGCGGCGCCAGTTCGATGTGCAGCGAACCGAGCAGGCTGGTCTGCCCGATGGTCGCCGTCGCGTTGGCAGGCAGATCGACGTTGCCGTCCAGGGTCATGGTGAGTACCGCGTGCCATCCCTGACGTTCGATCTCGGTGACCGTACCGACATTGACATCGCCGACCCGGACCCGGGAGTTCTGTTGAACGTTGTTCACATCCGGCATTTCCGCACGGATCGTGAAAGATCCCCGCCCGCCGCCGGCGGTCCCCGGCATGGGCAGCGAGTTGAGACCACGCCAATCGGCACATCCGGTTAGCAGCACAGACATTGTCACGGTTACACCCAACGATCGGGCAACCGCGCCTCGGCATCTGATCATGAGCCTGCTCCGGTGGGCATCATCATGCCCGGCAGTCCGGCAGCGGGGTCGGTCTGCTGTGCCTCGGCGGGCAGCGGCGGGACCTCGGGCGAGGGTGCCGCGATCGGCGGAGCAGGGGCGGCGGCCGGCGGCAGCGGCGGAACGAAGTCGGGACGCATCCAATCCTCGCTGTAGGTGACTTCATTGGGCCGTGCGACGGCACCCACCAAGGGATTACCACCGATCGGGAAGAAGTTCATCTGACGGTTCTTGACGATCGGCGCAAGGTACTGCACGCAGAGCTTCGCCGATTGTTCGGCACCGAGCCTGGACGCAGCCTGAATCGCGCCGCACAGGAAGCTGATCGGGTCACTGAAGTTGTTGGTCGACAGTGCTCCGGTCAATGTGCCCTGTGCAGGCTGATAGATGTTGATGAAGTTCTGCAGCACTGTCGGGGAGATGTGCAGCAACTGTTTGATGTCGTCGACGCTGTCGGTCAGCGCCTGCGAGACCGACGCGAGCTTGTCCGATGTGGTGCCGAGCGCCTCTTTGTTGGCGGTGACGAAGGTGGCGACATCCTTCGAGACCTCGCTGACACTGGTTGCCGCAGAACTGATCTCATCCGGGTCGTCGGCCAGGGCCCAGGTCACCGACGCCAGGTTCTGGTTCAGCTGCGACATCACATCGGAGCTGTCCTGCAGAGCAGACACCAGCAGCGACAGGTTGCGCAGCGTGCTGAACAGATCCGAGCTGTGATCGCCCAAGGCTGATGTCGCCTGCGACAGTTTGATCAGGGTGTCACGGATGTTGGCACCCTGTCCGCGCAGATTGTCCGCGGCGGTGTTGACCAGCGCACCCAGCGTGCTGACACCTCCGGGTTCAGTGGGTTGCAGCATCTCGGTGAACCGCTGCAGCTGCACGCGCACCTCGTCCCATTCCACCGGCACCGCGGTGCGCTCCTCAGGGATGACGCTGTCATCTGCCAGGACCGGTCCGCTGGTGTAGACGGGGGTCAACTGGATGGCCCGCGCAGTCACCAGGGAAGGCGCCAGAATTACGGCCTTGACGTCGGCGGGAACCCTCTGGTCGTCGTTGATCCAGAAACCGACCTTGGCGCGATCGGGTTCGACATCGATGCTGTCGATCTCGCCGACCGGTACGCCGAGAATGCGGATCTCGTCGCCGACGAACAGGCCGTTGGTGTTGTCGAAGTAGGCGGTGAACTTGGTACGGGTGATATCGGAGGTCGTCCTGATGACCAGGACCAGGCCCACCACCGTCACGACCGCCAGCACAAGCGCCAGCCAGATCCGAATTCGCGGCTGTGTCATGGCTGACTGTCTCCTGATTCGACCGGGCTGCCGTCGGGGGCGAGTTCACCTGGGGCGTGGTGCAAGACCGGTCCGGGTGTGGGTTCGGGGGTGGATTCCTGCCCGGGCAGTGGCGGCGCCGGCGGGCCCGGCGGCGGCCCACCCGGCGCGGGTTGTGGCCCGGGATCACGGTAGGGGTAACAACCTGGGCCCGGCAGCGGAATACCCGGCGGACCGCACTGCTGATCACCCGGATTGCCGGTGATGGCGTCGGGGATCGTCAGACGCGGCTCGCCGCCCTGCCCGGTACGCGGGAAAGGCACCGGCAAAGCGGGCAAGCCGGGCTGACCGACCTGCGGGTCTGTCCGCTCCGACGGAGCGAGAACATTCGGGTCCAGGCCGAGATCCGAGAACGCGGCATCGATGAACGGCTGAATGAACTGTCCGGGAAGGAGATTGGACAGATAGGCCTTGAAGAACGGGCCCGAGGACACCGACTCCCCCAGCGAGAAGACGTAACTGGTGAAGCCTTTGATGGATTGCTGGACCTCGACCTTGCGGTTGTCCACGATCGCGAGGGCGCCGTTGAGTTTGTCCAACGCAGGTTTCAGGGTGTCCCGATTGTCGGCGATGAAGCCGCTGATCTGCGACGCGAGAGCCGTGATGTTGTTGGAGATCTGGTCCAACGCGGCACTTTGACCTTGCAATGCGACCAGCAGTGCGTTGGAGTCCCGGACGAGCTGAACGATCTTGTCACTGCGCTCGCCCAGAACTGTGGTGGCCTTGTTTGCGTTGGCCAGCAGTTGGCGCAGCTGTTCGTCCCTGCGGTTGAGGGTCTCGGAGAACCGGGCCACACCATTGACGGCTACCTGGAGATCCTCCGGGGTGTCACGAAAGGTCTCGGCCAGGGTGGACAACGAGTTCGACAGCTGGTCGGTGTTGAGACCACTGATCTGGGCCGTGATGTCGCCGATTGCATCCGGCAGTTGATAGGCCGAGGTGGTGCGCTCGAGCGGGATGACACCGTCCTCTACGCCCCCGCCGCGGGGGGTGATGTCCAGGATCTTGGAGCCGAGCAGACTCTTGGTCTTGACGGCCGCTTCGGTCCGGTCGCCGAGTTGCACACTGTCATCGACGCTGAACTTGATGAGCACGCGTGGCCCGTCGAGCGTGACGCTCTGCACCTTCCCGACCTCGAAGCCCGAAACCTGTACCGCAGCACCTGATGTCAGACCACCCGCTTCGGCGAAGTGCGCAGCGTAGCTCTTCTGTGACGACACAAACGGCAGCTTGTCGTAGTTGAGCACCCCGAATCCGATCGTGCCGACGGCGACGACTCCGATGATGCCGATAACTGCCGGGTTGCGTTCCTGAAAGGTCTTCATCGTGGGGTGCACCTACCAGAGTCTTGTCCGGCCAGTTTCACGTAAACCGGTTGTCCACCTTTGCCGTTGAGCTTCAGCACGAGGTCGCAGATATAGAAGGAGAAGTAGTCACCGTTGAGCCCTTGTCGGCCGAGGATCCGGTAGGACTCCGGCAGTTCGGCAAGCAGGTTGTCCATGTAATCGTGATCTGCCACCACGATGCCGGCCGCCCGATCGGTCTGATTGACCGTCTCTTTCAGCGGTGGGCGGGCCTGCGCCAGCAGGTCGGCAATGCTCGCCGCCGACTCGTTTGTATACGCCACCGCGGTGGACAGGTCACTCTTGCGGGCTTCCAGCGTCTGTACGAGCTCGGAGAGCGAGTCCACGGCGGTACCGAACTTGTCCTTCTGATCAGCCAGTGAGCCCAGTACGGTATTCAGATTGTTGACGACCTGCCCGACCAGTTCGTCGCGGTCGGCAAGGGTATTCGTCAACACCGCGGTCTGCGAGAGAAACGATCCCACAGTGGCACCCTGGCCTTGGAGTGCCGAAAGGAGCTGTCCGCTCAGTGCGTTGACCTGATCGGGATCCAAGGCTCGAAACAGCGGGCGGAATCCGCCGATCAATGCGTCGAGGTCCAGAGCCGGCGACGTCCTGTCGACGGGGATCGTGGCACCCGGCTGCAGCCGCTGCACCGAACCGGCGCCCTCCTCCAATGCGAGGTAGCGGCCACCGATCACGTTGTCGTACCGGATTGCAGCCCGGCTACCTTCGGTCAGGATCACCGAATCGTCGGCAGTGAACTCGACCGTGACGGTGCTGTCCTTGTTCAGCGCGATGTTGTCGATCTTTCCGACCTCGACGCCGGCGATGCGAACGAAGTTGCCGTTCTCCAGTCCGGTGACGTTGGTGAAAACCGCTCGAAACGTCCGCGCTTCACCGAAACGGAACTGCGCGAAAACGGTGAGGAGCGCGAACATTCCGAAAACGGCGACGACGATGAAGACGATGAGCCGCCAGGCTGCGCCTGACAGGTTGTCCTTCATTCCTCTGGCCTCTCAAGATTTGCGACGGCGAGTTCTTTCATGGAGCGGGCGCCGTCCCTGGCGGAACCGGGGACGGGCCGCCGATACCAGGTGGGATGGGGGCCGCCGGCGGTGCGGGGGGAACGCCGGGGAACAGCGGCACACCTCCCGGGCCGTACAGCGGTGCACCGTAGGGCGGTGCACCGAAGTACGGGAACGGGCCCGGTGCCGGGCCGCCGGGGTAGCGGATGCTCGGCGGTTCCGGCACCGCGCGGGTCACCGGGAAGTAATTGGCCCAGCCGGGGAATCCGATTCCGGGATTGGGCCGGTTGTCCAACCCCGTGCCCCATCCGGTGTTCGCGATCAGGGTGCGCACCGGCCAGTTCTTGGCCACATCGGGTAGCGACCCACAGCCGGGCTTGCCGCCCGGTCCGCCCTTGGCGCCGTTGATCGGCAGGTTCTGCGGGTATCGGTAGGGATCGTCGCCGAGTAGCAGTGCGGCGTCCACGATCAGGGATTTCCCGTTCGCACCACCGGTGTAGGCGGCTTGGCCGAAGTCGATCGCGTTCTTACCGCCGACGAGGAGACAGGTCAGCATCGGGTTGTACTTGTTGAGCAGACCGGTTGTCGGTTGCAGTGTGTTGATCGCGCGAACCAGGTTGTCCTTGTTAGGACCGATCAACTGGGTACCGCTCTGCGAGAACCCGATGACATTGAGCAGCAGCGAATCCAGCTCACGGGCGTGCTCGGTGACGGTGGCGCTGGTGGTTGCCGCGGCATCGAGCACCCGCACGATGTCGGGCGCCGCCGCGTGGTAAGTGTCGTTGAAGTCGCGGAATGCGCGCCAATCCTCACCGATGACCTCCGAGCGCTGATTGAGCGCGATCAGCACTTCGTTCGCCGCGGTGGTGGCCTCGCCCATTCGGGGTCCCTGCCCGCGCACACCTTCGGCGAGCGCGGAGAAGACGGTATTGAGCTTGGCGGGATCGATCTTGTCGATCACACCGACGAGGTTCTGGAACACCGTGTTCACTTCGGTGCTGACGTTCTGCGACTGCAGAACAGCGCCCGCGGCCAGGACCTTGTTCGATGGATCTTCCGGGTAGATCAGATCGACGTACTTGGCGCCGAAGATCGTGGTCGACGCGATCCTGGCTTGCACGTTGGCCGGTAGGTAACGCACCTTGTCGGGGTCGAGCTCGAGGTGCAGACTCACCGGGTCTGCGCCGCCGGTGACAGAGCCGACGTGGCCGACCTGCACGCCGCGAAGTTTGACCTTTGCGCCGACCTCCATCACCAGGCCGGCGCGGTCGGATTTGAGCGTCACGGGTATGTACCGGTTGAACGAGCCGTTGAACAGTGCCCATGTCAGCGCCAGCGCGCCGATGGTCAAGAGGATGAGTATCCCGGTCCACCAGTCCGGGTGGATGCGTGGCTCCCCTGCTCTGCGTGCCACGACTCAGCCCGCCAGGTTGAAGTTGCCGGACTGCCCGTAAATGGACAGTGTGACCAGGAGAGTGACGAAGACGGCCACTACCAGGGAGGTCCGGGTGGCGCGCCCGACAGCCTCGCCGACGCCCGCGGGGCCACCTGCGGCGGTGAAGCCGTAATAGGTATGCACAAGCATGATGACCACAGCGGTGGCCACCGCTTGGACAAACGACCAGATGAGGTCGGTCGGGATCAGGAACGTGCGGAAGTAGTGGTCGTACACGCCGGTCGACTGACCGTAGATCACCGTGGTTCCGAACCGGGCAGCCAGGAAGGACATGATGACGGCCACGCAGTACAGCGGGATGACGACGATGACGCCGGCCAGGACCCGGCTGGACGCCAGATAGGCGAGCGAACGCACACCCATCACTTCCAACGCGTCGATCTCTTCGTTGATGCGCATGGCGCCCAGCTGCGCGGTCGCCCCGGCGCCGATGGTGGCCGCCATCGCGATCGCGGCAGTGAGCGGCGCGATCAGGCGCACGTTGAAGTAAGCAGATGCGAAACCGGTGAGGGCCTCCACGCCCACCTGAGCGAACTGGTTGTATCCCTGCACGGCGACCAGGGCTCCGGTGGAAATGGTGAGAAAGCCGACGATGACGACCGTCCCGCCGATGACCGCGAGCGCGCCCGTCCCCAGGCTCATCTGGGCGATCAGCCTGACCAACTCGGTCTTGTAATGAACGAGGACGTCGACCGCTGACGCCAGCGTGCGGCCATAGAACTGGGTCTGCTGACCGATCCTCGTCCAACCGGCGTGCCAGTTTCTCGATCGACGCGCCAGCTTCGGGAACTGTTGCCTCACTGACATTTTGACGCTCACAGAGTCACCTTGATTCCCACGGCGGTCATGAAGATATTGATGACGAAAAGGGCCAGGAAGGAGAACACCACCGTCTCGTTGACCGCGTTGCCGACCCCGGCGGGACCACCACTCACCGTCGTGCCCATATAGCAGGCGATCAGCCCGGCCGTCATACCGAACAACGTCGCCTTGATCAGCGAGACCACGACATCACCCACACCGGTGACAAGAGTCAGGCCGGCCACGAACGCGCCGGGGGTGACGTTCTGGAAGAAGACAGAGAACGCGAAGCCGCCGGCAAGTCCGACCAGAATCACCAGCGATGACAACAGCAGCGCCACAAGGGTCGCGGCGAGGACCCTTGGCACCACGAGCGCCTGGATCGGATTGATACCCATGACCCGTTGAGCATCGAGCTCCTCACGAATGGTGCGGGCACCCAGATCCGCACACATTGCGGTGGCGCCTGCGCCGGCGACAACCAGCACCGTGACGATCGGACCGATCTGAGTAACAGCCCCAAGAGCCGCTCCAGTGCCCGAGAAGTCTGCGGCCCCGAACTCGGCGAGCAACACGTTGAAGGTGAAGACCGTCAGCACGGTGAAAGGGATGGACAGCATGAGTGTCGGGAGCAGGGAAACCCGAGCCACGAACCATGTCTGTAGGACGAATTCGCGCCATGCAAACGGCGGCTGAAACGCTGCGACGGCAGTGTCCAGCGACATGGCGAAGAAGCCCCCGACTCCCCGCAGTGGCTTCGACGAGCCCAATGCTTTCAGAACCATGTTGGTCATAACCTCCAGTCGGCGTACACCCAGGTGCCGACGAGGCTTGCTGAACTTCTCACATTCGCACCTTTTCCCTGCCCTATGTCGCAGTCACAGTGCCACCACCAAGTGACTCAGCTCACGAATCGAATCAAAGTTAAACTAGAAACGCAACCCGCGTGGGCCAGTTGCCCTTAAGTGGCGCCACAACCGGCGACGTAGTTGCAGGCAGCTCCACTTTGACGCGTCCGTCAGACTTAAAGATCGACTTCGGTACAGCTAACGGGGAACGCAACCCGAACCCGAGGCAACTCGGCCCACTCCATCCGCCCAATGGACCCAAGCGCCGCAGCCCGGCCGCCTGCATGGCCTAGATTTCAAATAACTATTAAATTTTGCTTAGCCATGCGTAGGAATCGCCGTGCGATACACCCGCCGCCGAGCCCCTCCCAGTCCGCGGTCGGGCGCACGACATTCGCCACCCGCAAGCAGAATCATCATTATGCACACAGAAGGGCGCTACCGACTGCCGAAGCGAGCGATAGCCCGAAACTACCTGTTGCACAACATTAAGACGCAGCCTACGACTTGCCCGAGGGACGTGCGGCCGTTGTCGAACTTTCTAGAACATAACTCATTTTATGCTACTTTTGTGACGTGGCTCATGCCCCGTGCCGAGCCGACAACGTTGGAAGGAGTGTCATGACCACCGCCGTCACGAAGCGATCGCACGACCCCATCGATCTGTCAGCGCCACGCGTCTGGGCAGGTCCCAGCGACGAACGGGAGGCCCTCTTCGCGGAGTTACGCCGTGATCGACCCGTCAGCTGGCAGCGCCCCATCCGCAGCCCGATGATGGATCTACTCGGTCAGGACTCGCCGCCGGGATATTGGGCGGTGACCCGACTCGAAGACATCGTGACCGCGAGTCGACGAGCTGAGGTGTTCTCCTCGGCCACAGGCGGCGTCACGTTCGAGGACATGCCCAACGAAGTCCTGGAAGCAGCGTCATCGATTTTGTCGATGGACGAACCGCGCCACGGCAAGGTGCGACGCGTTGTGAGTTCCGTGTTCACGCCGCGCCGCATCAACCTGATCAGCGATCAGATCTACAACCAGGCACACCGGATCGTCGACGGCATCGCCGGCCGTAGCGACGACGTCGAGTTCGTGGAAGCAGTCTCCGAACAACTGCCGATGTGGACGGTGTCGGAGATGATCGGAATCCCCGAGGAACAACGTCTGGAGGTGACCCATGCAGCCGCCCAGATGGCGGCATGGGATGACGAAAGCGCGCCCGCGGATCCACTCACCACTATGTTCACCGGAATCACGACCCTGCACAACCGCTGCCAGGAACTGATCGAATCACGGCGCGAATCCCCCCGCGACGACCTGATCTCGGCACTGGTCCAAGCTGAGGTCGACGGAGTCAGGCTGACCGACGAGGAGATCCGGTCGTTTTTCGTGCTGTTGTGCGTCGCGGGCAACGACACCACTAAGCAGACGACCACTCATGCGCTGCTTGCACTCACCCAGCATCCTGAACAGCGCACCTACCTACTTGAGGACTTCGATGGCCGGATCGACCATGCCATCGAGGAGTTCATTCGATGGGCCAGCCCGGTGATGACTTTCCGGCGCACCGCGCTGGAACCTTTCGAACTCGGCGGTGCGTCGATCGAAGCGGGAGACAAGGTCGTTCTGTTCTACAACTCGGGCAACCGGGATGACCAGTGGTTCGACGAGCCGTACCGATTCGACCTGAGCCGCAAACCGAACCAGCACATCGGCTTCGGAGGACGCGGCCCCCACTACTGCCTCGGCAGTCATGTCGCGAAGCTGCAACTCAAAGCGATCTTCAGCGAGCTGTTCCGCCGTCTGCCCGATATTGAAACTGTCGGTGAACCGACCTACCTCAGCAGCAACTTCATCAACGGTATCAAGCGGCAACATGTCCGGTTCACTCCTGAGAGTCGATAGCTTTCACCTGCCGCGGACGACCCACCTTCGCTACCTCGCGCCGGTGATCGCGGTCTCAGGGGATCGAACGTCCGGTGCAGACTGAGTGCGATACCCGGATCCGTAGGACGGAAGGCGGCTGAAAAGGTCATGGCGAGTGTCAACAAGGACGACTATTTCAAGGGCGCTCTCAACCTATTGGCTGAACAGGGCTTCGGGACTCTCCGCTTGACCACACTTTGCCGGTCAATCGGGATGAGTACCGGGTCTTTCTACAACTGGTTTCGGGATTGGAACGACTTCATCGACCAGTTTCTCGTTTACTGGGAGACCGAGTTGACCGAACGCTTGCTCGCAAGAGTCGCCACCACGCTCGACCCGGCGCAGCGGCTGGATCAGCTACGCGAGCTGGCACAGATCGTGCCCCACGACGCCGAAGTCGCGCTACGCGCCTGGAGTAACGCGGACACCCGTGCCGCGCGGGTCCGCGACGAGGTGGACAGCACGCGACGCAAGATCATCTATGAAACCATTCTCGGGCTGGTGGCCGATCCGGTGCTGGCCCAACGACTCTCTTCGTTGGGCCTGTCGATAGTGATCGGACACCAGCATGTAGACGTGACAACGATGGATTGGTCGCTGGCGCAATTCAACGCGCTGGTGCGACTCCATGCAGATATTCGATGAGGGCGCAGCGCGCGGCGATCAACCATCCGTCCGGTGGCTACAGTGACCGGATGGCCGGAAACGCGGATTCGGACTCGATGACCAAGAGGCAGCTGCAACGGGCGGCGTCGGTGGCCCGCATCGTGACCGCTGCCGAAGATTTGCTGTCCGAAGCCGAGCGCTTCTCCGATATTTCGGTCGAGCAGGTCATCGCACGGGCGGGCGTTTCTCGCTCGACGTTTTACTCCTACTTCGACGATATGGGTCATCTGCTGCGTGCCGTCGGCCAAGGCGTGGTCGGCGAGGTGGCGACCTCGGCGCGCCGTTGGATGGATCTTGATACCGGTGTCACGCAGGCTCAGCTCGTCGAGATCTTCACCGGACTCGTCGCGACCTACCACCACCGAGCCAAGTTGCTCGCAGCGCTGGCCGAAACCTCCGTCAATGATCCCGGCGTCCGCGAGGAATTCCACACTCTGCTCACCATCGGCCACGTCGAGTTGGCGAAACATATCAGGCGCGCACAGGACGTGGGGGGCGCACGCATGGACGTCGACCCGGAGAGTACCGCCGCGTGGTTGGTGTGGATGGTTGAACGTGGCCTCTACCAACAGGTTCGGCCGGCAGGCCCGGCTGAGACACGTCGGCATGTCGCGGCGCTGGCCTCCATCGTATGGCACGCCATTTACGCGCCGGATCCCGCGTGATGGACCTCGGTGGGTTGAATGCGATCGTCACAGGGTCGACCCGCGGCCTCGGACTTGCCATCGCGGAGGCCTTGGCTGACGCCGGCGCCAATGTAGTCATCAACGGTCGTTCAGAGGAAGCCTGCAAAACTGCCCGCGATGCGTTGGGTGCCCGGAAGGGGCAGATCGGCTACGTGACGGGTTCGGTCGCTGATGAGAGCACCGTCGACACGTTGGTCAGTCATTGCGGGATGACTTTTGGCTCGGTGGACTTCGTCGTGAACAACGCCGGAATCACCCGGGACAAGAGCTTGCTGAACATGACAGTCCAGGAGTTCGACGAGGTGCTTGCCGTGCACCTCCGCGGTACCTGGCTGATGTGTCGGGCGGCAGCGCGGGTGATGAGGTCCGGCGGGGGCGCTGTGCTGAATGTGACCTCTGGCAGTGCCCTCTTCGGCCTGATAGGTCAGAGCAATTACGCAGCGGCAAAGGGTGGGGTCAACGCACTGACAAGAGCCCTATCTGTGGAGCTGCGCCGACATCAGATCAGTGTGAACGCCCTGTATCCGGTCGCGCTGACCGATATGACCGCACCGGTATTGGCCCTTTCGGGTGGTCCGGACAGTCCGCTACGGGATGTGTTCGGCGATCCAGCTGCTGTTGCACGAATCGTCGTGGCACTGGCAGCGCCGGAAGCACGATCGATCACCGGCCAGATCATCGGCTTCGACGGAACAGAGTTCGCGCTGTGGAGCCATCCCGACCGGGTGTCCCGCATCCGGCACCATGCGCCGTGGTCGAATCTTGATCTCGCCGAAACGATTCAGGAGCTCTCCTCCGCCCCGGCGCCACTGCACCCGGACGAAGTCGGCACCAGAACGCGGGCCGCGCTGGCGTCTCAGCGCCCCGCGGCATCCGGTGAGGCGACCAGCAGCGACAACAGATAGCTGCCGCCGATCAAGTTGCGGCGGGGCGGCAATGCTCCGTACTGACGCATCATTTCGGTGATCTCGTACTGCGCCAGGTACCGCGACAGCAGGCCGTCGCGGAACTCAAGGAAGATATCGCATCCGTACGTATCGAAGCGCCCCGATCCGAAACGCGCAGGCCCCGAACCGCTCTGCCTGAACAGGTAAAGAGCACGGCCGTCCTGCACCGCGGTGAAGAACTGGACTTCTTCGAACTGGACGTCGGGCATGACTTTCCAGATCGTGTCGATGTAGGTCGGCATGGTCTCGATGCCCTCGATGATCTCTGGCCAGAAGACCGTGTCCTCCCAGATGATCTCTGGGTGCAGGAGCGCCAGCACCTGTTCGGTGTCGTGGGAGTTCCACGCGCGGTCCCACCGATTGCCGAAGTCGCGCAGAAATTCTGCACTGACTGTTGTGTTACTCAAGGGTGACTCCATTTCTATGCGAAGGCCGGCTGAATCCGGCGAGAGATGATGGGCCTGACGTGGTTATGGCCGGGCCAACCGCTCGGTCGCGCGGCTTTGTCCGGACTTCAACCGCTGGATCCCCTCGTCGATCCGTCGGGCGAACAATCCTCGCTGGACCAGATCCTGGGTGACACGCAACTCGTAGGCCGTCGCACCGACATGGTCCATGTTCTGTGCGCGTAACGCGACCTCTTTGAGAACCGTGGTCAGTTCGGAGCCAGATTCGGCAATCTGCTTGGCCAGGGTCAGGGCGGTCTCGCGCAACTTTCCGACAGGGACGACCTCGTCTACCAGACCGACCCGGAGCGCTTCCCGAGCATCGATGGGATCGCCGGTGAAGAACATGCGGCGAGCGCGCTGGGTGTTCATCTTGCGGAGCATGCCGTGGTAGAAGCCGTTCATCGCGTACTTCACCTGAGTAGAGCCGAAAGCAGCGTTCTCCGAGGCGATTGTCACATCGCACATGTTGGCGACATCCATGCCGTAACCAGGCGCGACGCCTGCCACCGCCGCTACCGTGGGCTTCCGATAGTCGTAGAGGGCAGTCATGAACCGCAACGCAAGATCAGTGAAACTGTTTCGCTCTTCGCCCTGAGTCCCCTGCAGCACGTCGAGTGCCCATCCAGCACAGAAGTAGTCCTCGTTGCCGATGATCAGCACAGCGGCCACGTCGTCGTCGTAGGCCCAGTTGGCCAGCGCATCGATGATCTCGTTGTGCAGTTCCCATCCCAGCGCGTTCCGCTTCTCGGGATGATTGAGTTGCAAGATGCCCACGCCGTCTTCGACGGCGGTCAATAGGTATGTGTAGTCAGACATTCGGTGGTCCTCACTGGGAAGCTGCGCAAGTAGGCAGAGCTCTCGCGGGCGGATCGGATCGACCTCACCTGCCAGCAAAATCATACATATTGTTCGAGTTTTTACAAAAAGTCGAACAACATGTACGGTCATTCGCAACGCCCGCGAGGGCAATGCCCGCGAGCCAAGGAGCGCAACGACCGTGCCACCTCAACACGAGCAGCGCTACGCAGAGCTGGGCCTGTGGACTGATGACCGTGTCGGCGACCTTATTCGACAGCAGGCCGCTGCGCGCCCAGATCGTGAATTGTTCATGTTCAACGGAACGCGAATGACCTACCGGCAGTTCGACACATGGGTTGACGCAGTCGCGTGGGACCTGGTTCGCCACGGTGTGGCACGTGGCGACCGTGTCGTCGTGCAACTGCCGAATTGCCTGGAAGCGTTGGTGCTTCAGGTAGCGGCATTCCGAATCGGCGCGCTGAACGTCCCGGTCATCCCAATCTACCGCGAGCATGAGACTCGCCAAATCTTGGATGACATACGTCCCGCGGCCATCGCTGTCGCCGCGACCATCGGAGAACGCTCGCCCCGCAGCGAGGTGGACGACATACTGACCCAGATCGGGCATCGGCCCGCCCTCCGCTATCTCGTCGGCGGCACGGCAGAAGGCTGGCAGGAAGTACCTATCGCCGTTGCTGGACAGTGCTATTCGACGGCTCTTCCGGAACCCTCAGACGCCCACGAACCCGCTCTGATCCTCTACACCTCTGGTACCACCTCGGCTCCAAAAGGTGCGGTCTTATCCTCGCGGTCGCTGATCGCACAGCTGCGGAACATGACCGCCATAGGCAAACTTGATCACACCACCGTGGTCGCGGCCGGCACTCCGCTGTCTCACCTGAGTGGATTCGTCGCCGGATTACTGCTACCTGCATTTCTCGGTGCTCGGGCTGCGATTCTGCCGACCTGGCGACCTGACGAAGCAGTGGATGTGATCGCCTCAGAACAGGTGACTTTGATGATGGGGGCCACAGTCTTTCTGCAAGACCTCGTATCGCGCTATCGCGCAGATACGGGTCCAGAGCACCGTCTCAGCACGTACATGTGCGCGGGCGCAACGATCCCTCCGGCACTCATTCGCGACGCCGCTGAGGTCGGCATCTTCGCCACCCGAAACTATGGCATGACTGAAACTGCCGGCATCTGCACCGGAGCAGACCGCACCGATCCAGCCGAGCGCCGGGAAAACTGGGATGGACGACTCCTTCCAGGAATGCTGATCGAAGCCGTCGACGAGAACCGGTGCCCTACAACCCCGGGAGCCGAAGGTGAACTCCGGATCCGCGGACCCCAGCTCTTCGACGGATACACCGACATCGAGGTCACCGCCGCGCAATTCGATGACGACGGGTGGTTCTACCCAGGTGACATCGGCGTTGTCGATGACGGCTGGGTGCGTATGACGGGTCGCAGCAAGGACATCGTCAACCGCGGCGGCGAGAAGTTCTCCACTCAAGACATCGAGCAAGCACTACTCAGCCACCCCGACCTGAGCGCAGTCGCCGTCATCGCGGTGCCACACCAGCGATTCGGCGAAGCTGTCGGCGCGTGGGTAGTGCTCGCCGAGGACATCACGTGGCAAGGCCCTGACAGCTACCTTCGCCACCTCGATAACGCCCGCCTGGCCAAGGCGAAGCTTCCCGTCGAATGGCATGTAGTCGAGAGCATTCCGACCACGGCGAGCGGCAAGGTGCAGAAGTTCCGACTCCCCCACCTGAAAGATCTGGCCACCGCCACCGAAGCACGCCTCGACACATCCGACCCTCGACAGGATCACCATGGCCAAACAGCTTGAAGCCACCGCCGGACCGCGCAACGTCTACCACGACGAACACGAACAGTTCCGCGGCACGGTACGACAATTCATCGAAACTATCGTTGTCCCCAACTTTGAACGGTGGGAGCGAGAGAAGATCGTGGACCGCGCGCTGTTCACGGCGGCGGGCGAACACGGCATGCTGCTGTTCGGCACACCCGAACAATTCGGAGGCGCCGGGGTCGACGACTTCCGATTCAACGCCATCCTCGATGAGGAATTCGGGCTGGCCGGCTACGCATCGGCCGGACTGGGCATCGCATTACAGAACGACGTCGTCGGACCGTACTTCCTGGAGCTGACCTCCGATGAACAGAAACAACGCTGGCTGCCCGGCCTGACCGACGGCACGCTGATCGGCGCCATCGCCATGACCGAACCGGGCGCCGGCAGTGACCTTTCCGGAATCCGCAGCCGCGCGGTGCGCGACGGTGACCATTACGTACTCAACGGTGCCAAGACGTTCATCTCCAACGGCCAGAACTGTGATGTGGTGATCGTCGCCGCGCGCACCAGCGAGGACAAGCACAAAGGACTCTCACTGTTCGTCGTCGAAGCGGACTCACCGGGCTTCGAAAAGGGCAGAAACCTCGACAAACTCGGCCTGCACGGCCAGGACACCAGCGAGCTGAACTTCACCGATGTCCGCGTGCCGGCTGAGAACCTGCTGGGCGAGGAGGGCTCAGGTTTCTACCAGCTCATGCACAACCTGCCTCAGGAGCGGCTGTCGCTCGCGGTGACGGCCGTTTCATCCGCCGAGGGTATCCTCGCACGGACCCTTGAGTACGTGAACGAGCGAAAAGCCTTCGGAAGGCCCATCGGAACGTTCCAGAACAGTCGATTCATCCTTGCCGAGCTGGCCACCGAACTGGACATCGCACGCATCTACATCGATCACTGCGTCGCGCAGCACGCACATGGCGAACTGACCGCGGTACGCGCCGCAAAGGCAAAGTGGTGGACCACCGAATTGCAGGTTCGCGTCGCAGACCGCTGTCTGCAATTGCACGGTGGTTACGGATATATGCGCGAGTATCCGGTCAGCCGCGCCTTCGCCGACGCACGCATCCAGACCATCTACGGCGGCACGACCGAGATCATGAAAGAAATCATAGGCAAGGACCTTGGCCTCTGACCGGCTGTCACACCGTCCCGATCCATCCGCTGAGCACACGCGGATCCACAGCCCGAGTACGAAAACACCACTTGCCGAGAATATTTGAAAGGAACCACACCAATGACCAAATACACGCAGATCAAGACTGATATCGCCGACGGCGTCGGCACCATCACCTTCGACCGACTCGACCGGCGCAACGCGCTGAGCCTGGAACTGATGGCAGACCTCAGCGACTGCCTCGACGAATGGCGCACCAACGACGACGTGGCTTGTGTGGTCATCACAGGTGGCGACAGCGTGTTCTGCGCCGGTCTCGACCTGCAGCTGCAGTCCGGGTTTACGGGCGAGACCCGGGTCAAGTATTCCGATGCCTGCATGCGCGTCTACAGCACCCTTCTCGACTACGCCAAACCCACCATCGCAGCGGTCTCCGGACCCGCGCTCGGCGGCGGCTGTGACATCGCCGTGTTCGCCGACATACGTATCGGGTCAGATGACGTCATCATGGGTTTTCCCCAAATCAAAATGGGCCTGACACCGTACTTCTCACCGCTGTGGAAGATCGTCGGCCTCAGCCAAGCCAAGCTGCTGACCTTCTCCGGCGACCGTATCGACGCTGGTGAGGCGCTCCGCATCGGCCTCCTGGACCGTATGGTGCCGGCAGGTCAAGCTGTCAGCGCCGCAACCGAACTCGCACTGTCCATCGCAGGGACGACCACAGCATCTGCGATGAACAATAAAGAGATGGCACTACGCTCCCCCGCCATGGATCCCATCGCCGCACTGACCTACGAGACCATGGCGTACCGGGAGGTCATCTGGCACCCCGAGGTTGTCGAACGCATCGGCAATGCATACCGCAACCTGCGCAAGTGATGAGACGTTGACCGTCTCTCTGCGCCCTCCCTGCTAGTCCGGTAAGTCAGGAGAAATACATGGCACTGGTAACCAAGTTCACCGAGGCCTTCGGTGTCGAGCACCCCATCGCCCAGGGCGGTATGCAGTGGGTGGGTCGCGCCGAGCTGGTCGCGGCGGTCGCGAACGCGGGTGGGCTGGGTTTCATCACCGCGCTCACCCAGCCGACCCCGGCCGATCTTGCCAATGAGATCGCCCGCACCCGGGAACTGACCGACAAGCCGTTCGGGGTGAACCTGACGATCCTGCCGTCGATCAACCCGCCGCCGTATGACGAGTACCGCCAGGTGATCGTCG